>NZ_JBSGUP010000542.1:0-5651 GCF_053607985.1 Streptomyces sp. NPDC055078 | reverse complement strand
TCCCGGCTCGGGCGAGGACCATGAATGGGTCGTGGTGTTCCGTTTCGCCGGCACGGATCAGCTCAGTGCGTGGCTGGACTCGACCGCGCGCCGGGAGCTACTGGCAGAAGGCCGTGAGCTGCTGGACGGTGCCCCCACGCAGGAGGTCCTCGCCGGCGGCCGCATCGACGAGCCCGACCGGGTGGAGGGGGCTGCTGCCCAGTCAACGTCTGGCGAGACCCGTGCCTGAGCGACGAGTCCCCAGGCGACGAGTCACCCGGCCCGCTCCAGAAGGAGTTCTGCCGCCCCACCGCCGAGCACGCCGACCCGATCACCGTCTACTCCGGTGCCGAGTGCTCCACCATGGGCTGGACCTACGCGGAGGCCCGCGCCCACGCCGAAGCGTCCCTAGCCCTCGGCGAGCAGGAAGCCGTCGAAGCAGGGTTCTGGTCCGACCACCTGGCCGTCACGGCGGAAGACCTCACCCCGGACGCCGGGCCGGTGAACATCGCCCAGGGCGTCGCCGCCCTCGAAGGATGCCTCGCCGAGCAGTACGGCGGCCGTGGCGTCCTCCACGTCCCGGCCGGCGCCGCCGCCCTCCTCGGCTGCTGCAACCTCGTCCGCGAGGACCCGGCCAGCGGCAACCTGACCACGCTCGCCGGGAACTGCGCGATCATCGGCGCCGGATACTCCGCCATGAACACCGGGCCCGGGAACCTGCCCGCCGAACCCGGCACCGCGTGGCTCTACATCACCGGCCCGGTCGTCATCCGCCGCGGCCCGACCATGACCATCCCGGACCGGCCCGGGGCCTCCGTGAACACGCGCACCAACGACCGGCGCGTGCTGGTCGAGCGCACGTACGTCGTCGCCACGACCTGTGTCGTGTGCGCCATCCAGGTGGTGACTTGTCCGTGACCGAGATGATCCAGGTTCAGCCGACCAAAGAGCGGCGCGTCGACTTCGCGCGGTGGGCGGTCGCCCAGACGCCGAAGATCCGCACCGTCGGCCCGTCCCTGTTCGCCGTCCCGCACGGCCTGTTCGCCGACATGCCCGAGCCGCTGCTGATCGGGGCCCGCGTGAACGGCCACCGCTACGTGTCCCCTGACGAAGACCAGGGCAGCGAACTCCTCGGAGTCGCCACCCCCGAAGGGTTCTCCCCGGAGCTGACTGGCGTACCGGGCGAGCCCCTGCCCGAGGTCCCCCCGGAGGCGTACGGCCCTGACTCGACCCCGCTCCCCGCCCCGGACCCTGATGATCGGCCGGCCGGGCAGACGGACGGCGTCTACCCGTGCACCGGCTGCGACAAGGAGTTCACCACCGAGCGCGGCCGGGACACCCACCGTCGCCAGAAGCACCCGGAGGGGTGAGCAATGCCGGTCGAGCCCATCCCGTGCGCCGACGGCGGTGGCACGACACCGATCGAGGTGACCACGTGCTGCGCCCCGTCGATCGCCTCCACGCCGTTGTGCCGGGCGGACGGCACCACCGTGCTCCTGGTGGTGCGGTCCGGCTGCGTCGAGTGCGGTGAAGCGGCGCCGGACCCGGTCGCGATCGGCTGGATCGACGTGGCGACCGGCACGTTCACCGCCGGGGCGATCCCGGCCGACGCCGGCCCCTGCGACGCCGGGTGCGTCGACACCGTGTGCCGTCAGCTCTGCGACGACACCGACGGCGACGGCATCGTGGATGCCTCGTACTCCGAGCTGTGGTGCGTCCGCGCCGACGGCACGGCCGAGCTGGTGCTGACCTACCAGGACGACCCGAGCGTCCCGTACGTCCCCGTGGCCCCGCTCGAATGCTCTTACGGCTGCCCCCAGTCCGAAACGGTGATGCTGTGCGACACCGCGCCCGACGGCACCGTGACGCCGTTCCTCCGCCGCTACAGCTTCCTGAACGGGACGGCGTCGTACGAGGACGTCGAACTCGACGGACAGACTCCGCACGTCGGCACCGGCACCGTCGCGGTCTGCGCCGGTGAGGCGGTCGTCCCGGGGTGCGCGGAGCAGACCACCCCGACCGCGACCCTCGGCCTGTGCCTCGCAGACGGAACCCCGATCGCGGTCCTGATCACCCGGGACTGCGACGGCCTGGTCACTCAGGACGGGTGGGTCAACCTCACCACCGGCACGTTCAGCACCGGCGCACCCCCGGCCGGTGCCCAGGCGTGCAGCAGCTCCCGCGCCTTCGAGCTCGCCGGCCTGCTCTGCGACGTCGACCCGGTCACCGGCGACGTCTACGCCCCGGTCCTGGCCGAGTACGAGTACAACGACGACGGCTCCCTCGCCTCGGTGCGCCTGGTCGACCCCGGCACCGGCGCCACGTACGTCCTCCAGGGCGACCTGGAAGTCTGCCCCGCAGGCCCCGCCACGGCGACCGCCGACCAGGACCTGACCGTCCTGTGCGACGTCCAGCCCGACGGCACCTCGACCCCGTTCCTGCGGGACTACCGGCGCAACGCCACCACCGGCGAGATCACCGGCCACACCGACTACTCCCTGGACGGCACCCCGTACTCGCCCACCGGAACGGCCGGCACCTGCTCCCCGGACCAGCCGGAACCGGAGCCGTGCCGGGACACCAGCACCGTCCTGCTCTGCGATCTGCCCACCGGCGGCACCCCGCAGCCTGCCGTCACAGGCACGGACCCGACGCCGTACTACCCGTTCCCCACTGGCGTGCCCGTGTCGGGCGCGCAAGTGCTCTGGGACGGCGGCACGCTCAACCTCCCGGCGGGCACGGGACCGCAGCCAGGGACCACGGGAACGGTCAACTCCCTTGCCGCGACCGTCCAGGCGCCTCGCCCCGCCTGCGACACCGGTACGGCCCGCGTGGCCGTGTCCCTCAACGTCCAGCAGACAGGGCCGGATGACGGGTGCCTCCAGACCGGGCACCTCCGCCTGTTCGTCGGGACGACACAGACCGCGCTCACCGTCCTCCCCTCCAGCACTCCGGCCGGTTGGTTCGGCACGGTGAGCGTGGAGGCGGACGTCCCCGCCGCCGACCTGGCCGCCGGGAACGTAGCCATCGCCCTGGCGCTGGACGCATACGACGACACCGCGCAGTGCGCGCCGAGCCCACGGCAGACCGGATGGCAGCTCTCCGCCCTCACCACCACCGTGGTCTACGACCAGACCGGGTGTGCGGAGCAAATCCTCCGGACGGTCCTCACCGACTGCGAGACCGGCACGGTCCTGGCCGTCACGGACACGACCCTGGACGGCCAGCCGTACACGGTCACCGGCGAGGTCGGGCAGTGCCAGACCGCCGGCGACGGGGAGTGCTGCCCGATCCCCGAGGCGGAGCCGTGCGGGGACACCGAAGTCCTGGGGCTCTGTGATCTCACCTACGACCCCCAGGCCCCGATTCCGACCCCGGCGCGCGACTTCACGCTGACCGGGAACGTGGTGACCGGCAACGAGGGCACGACCCTGTGGTTCGCCCAGGCCAACCAGGTAGCCAACGGCGTAGCCGAGTTGACCGTTAGCGGGCTGCTCCCCGCCACGCTGTACGAGTTCCGGTTCGCGTCCGCGTGGATCGGCGCGGGAGGCTCCGACCCAGTTGGCAACGCCGCGATCTACCGGCTGGACATCCTCGACGGCGCCACGGTGCTCGCCACGAGGACCCGGAACGTCAGCAACGGGTCCAACGTGTTCCCCGGCGGGGTGCTGTCCGAGGACCTGCCGCCACTGGCATTCATCGCCCCCGCTACCGGCGCGGTCACGATCCGGTTCACCGACCAGACGACCGGCGGCGCGATCAACGACCGCGACCTGTTCCTCATGCCGCTCGACGTGCGGACGGCGACGCTGACCGTCACCCGCGCACCGTTCCTGCGGCGCTTCACCTTCGACTGCGACGGCGGCCTCACCTCGTCCCAGGATCTCGGCTTGGACGGCACCACGCCGTACACGGTGGCCGGCGAGGTCGGGCAGTGCGCGGAGGCTGGTGGTGACGGGTCATCGGTCACGGTCCCGCCGTGCGACGCGAACGCCGTGATCCAGGCGTGCCGGTGCGACGACACCGACAGCGACGGCATCGCCGATACGGACTACGTCGAGCTGCTTGGCGTGGACTGCGAGGGTGCCCTCACGTCGCTGGGGACCTACACCGCCGGCCTGACGGTCCCTTACGTGCCGGTCGCCCCGATCGACTGCGCGGAGACCGACGAGGGTGCCGAGCCGGCCGTCGGAGTCCAGGCCCGCCGCGTCGAGATCGCGGCCGGCGAGACCTGGGACGCGGAGGACTGGACGACCCTCCAGTCCGTCACGGCCATCGCGCACGGAGGCACCGGCACGGTCACGACCGCTGACGGCCCGAGCACCCTCCACACCGGCGAGGCGGCCACCTGGTCCGTCTCACGGGACACCGATGCCCTGCTCACCGGCCCGCTCACCGTCACGGCGGACACGGGCACCGTCAGCCTCTCGTACACGATCGGAGTCACGCTGTGAGTGGATGCTGCGGGCAGGGGCCCGTCATCGTCTCCGGGGCCGCTGCCGTCCCCCGGGTGGACGTGGAGGCCGTCCTCCTGTGCGACGTCCTCCCGGACGGCACAGTCGCGGGCGTCGCCCTGGTGGAGCCCGTCTACGACACGAACACGGGCGCCCGGGTCAGCACCCGCACGGTGGACCCCGCCACGGGCGCGGCTTACGTGCCCACCGGCACCCTCGGCCCATGCTCCGCCTCGGACGGCTGCAACGCCACCACGGTTGCCCTGGTGCTCTGCGACGTCGCCGGGGACGGCACGGCCACCACCTTCGTGCGGACGACCACCTACGACTGCGAGGGTGCCGTCCTGGGCACCCTCGACCGCACCCTGGCCGGTGCCCCCTACGCGCCGACGGGCACGGTCGGCGTCTGCCCGGCCGTCCCGGACTGCGAGTCCCCCACCACCCCCACGGCGACCATCGGCCTGTGCCTGCCGGACGGGACGCCGATCGCGGTCACCGTCGTGCGGGACTGCGAGGGCGTCGTCACCTCCGAGGGCTGGATCAACCTGACCACCGGGGCGTTCAGCGCGGGCACGCCGCCGGTCGGCACCGTCGCCTGCGGGGACTCCCAGTCCGTCCAGGTCTCGGGGACCTTCTGCGACGTCGACGGGGCCGGCGACGTCGTCGGCCTGGTCCTCATCGAGTACAGCTACGCCGCCGACGGCACGATCGACTCCGTCCGCCTGGTCGACGCCACCACCGGCACCACCTACGTGCCCACCGGCACGGTCACCACGTGCCCGGCCGGGACCAGCCAGCCGGAGCAGGACCTCGTCCAGCTCTGCGATGTCGCCGCCGACGGCACAAGCACGCCGTTCGTCCGGGACTACCGGCGCGACGAACTCGGCGCAATCTCCGGTCGCTCCGACTATCTCCTCGACGGCACCACGTACGTCCCGACGGGCACCGTCGGCATCTGCGCACCGGAGGCGTGCCGGGACTGCGAGCAGCTCGTACTGTGCGACCTCGCGGACAACGTCTCGACGTCCTTCCTGCGCACCGTGTGCCGGGACTGCACCGGCGCCGTCGTCAGCACCCTGGACACGGCCCTCGACGGCACCACCGCGTACGCCCCGGCGGGCACCGTCGGCCAGTGCTGCGCCTGGACGGTCCTGGACGAGTGCACCTACAGCCTGCCGGACAGCTCGGTGGGGTTCAGCTTCACGAACCCGGCCTACC
>NZ_JBSGUP010000541.1:0-5670 GCF_053607985.1 Streptomyces sp. NPDC055078 | reverse complement strand
TTCAAATCCTGTCCCCGCTACTGAAGACCATGGCCCGGCACTCGATCTGAGTGCCGGGCCATAGTCGTTCGCGCGACAGCGGTGTTCCGTGCCCGCCCGGCCCGCGCAGTAGCCCGGTTGGACGGCGGCGATTCGCCCCGGGGCCCGGTTGCCGCCAGCCTGGAGGGGGCGCGGAACCCGTGTCCGCAGCCGTGGCGGACCGGTCAGGAGAACATCCTTTGGGGCTATCGGAACAGCGCAGCGGCTACGGCACCCGCCGTTTTGTCCGCATGCTGCCTACGCTGATGATCCTCGGCGGGCTGACGTACGACCTGGTGACACCGTCGAGGTTCACCGCCGCACCGATGTTCGTGGCGGCTCCGCTGATCGCCGCGCCGTTCTTCTCCTGGCTCAACACCCTGCTCACCGGGGTCGCGGCGACCCTGGCCGTGGTGGGGCTGCACCTGGCGAACGACACGATGGCGGATCCGGAGGCGTACACGGAACTGTTCACCGTGATGACGGTCTCCGTGCTCGGCCTGGTCATCAACCGGGTCGTGCAGCGCGGCAGCGAGCGGCTCGCCTCCGCGCGGGTCATCGCCGAGGCCGCGCAGCGGGCGGTGCTGCCCACCCCCGCCGAGCACATCGGCGGGCTGCGGATCGCCGCGCGGTACGAGGCCGCGCAGGCCGACGCGTTCATCGGCGGTGACCTCTTCGCCGTACAGGACACCCCCCACGGCGTACGGCTGATCGTCGGGGACGTACGGGGCAAGGGCATGGAGGCGGTCGAGGTGGTGGCGGTCGCCATCGGCGCGTTCCGGGAGGCGGCCGAGCAGGAGCGTTCGCTGGAGGGCGTCGCCCAGCGGCTGGAGCGCGCGCTCGCCCGGGAGGGGGCGCGGCGGGGCAGCCTGGACGCGTTCGAGGGGTTCACCACCGCCGTCTTCGCGGAGATTCCGCGCGGTTCCGGTCTCGTACGGCTGGTGAACCGGGGTCATCCCGAGCCGCTGATCCTGTACGCGGACGGTGGTCTGGCGTTTCTGGAGCCGGGTGAGCCCGCGCTGCCGCTGGGGATGGGGGAGCTGGGGGTGTGGCCGGACCGGGCGGAGCAGTATCCGCTGCCCCCCGGGGCCACCCTGCTGCTCTACACCGACGGGCTCTCGGAGGCGCGCGACGCACAGGGGGTCTTCTACGACCCGGGGGCCCGGCTCCTGGGCCGGCCCTTCGAGGGGCCGGGGGAGCTGCTGGACGCCCTGGTCGACGATGTGCGCCGGCATACGGGCGGGGGCGCGACCGACGACCTGGCGCTGCTGGCGGTGGCGCGGCCGGAGGAGCTTCAACGGACGGGGCATCGTCGCGCCCGAGCGGGCATCGTCCGGAAGCCCGATGCGAGCGGGGGATGACGGCGGATGCGAGGGAGGGACGAGAAGCCCGATGCGATCGGGAGACGACGGCGGACGCGAGGAGAGACGACTGCGGACGCGGGGGAGAGATGAAGGCGAGATAAGGAGAAGCACGTTCCGTAGTCGAAGGGAAGCCCTCCGCATAACATTTGACGAACTGTCAGATGAACTCGATGAGCCCAGTGCCGATCAAGTCGCCCGAATCCGGCCGCTTGTGTCCCGTTAAGTTCTTCCCAAGAGATTAAAGATCACTCAGAACAACTTGGAATACGGTCCTCGTGTCTATTAACGTTCGATAACGCAGCGCGGTCGTCCCAGCCGTCGTAAGGGCGGCACCGTGCGCGTGCGCCGAATCCCGCAAGGGAACCGGGGAACCACCAATTGGGGTGAATCGGGCTTCATCCACCGCTCAGTTCTGCGGTGGGCGATGCCCGTAGGAGACCTTCCTGCTCCGAACCCGTCAGCTAACCCGGTAGGCGAGAAGGAAGGAAAGGAGTACGCCTCAGTGGCGTCCAACAGCCCTGCCCCGGAAGCGCCCTTCAGGTCCCCGGTCTTCAGCGAAACGGGAGCGGAGCGCTCGTCCGAGGAGTGGAACCCCACCGCCGACACCGTCGGTCCGGTGCGTGGCCGCCACCGGCACCGGGTGATGAAGCAGCGCGGCGGATTCGCCCGCAGCTCCACGGTCCTCGGTGTCGGAGTGATAGCGGCGGTCGGCGCGGGCGGTATCGCCACGGCGCAGAACAAGCCGGCAGTCTCCCTCTCCCTCCCCGACGCGATCTCCGAGAATCTCCCCGGCGTCGACGGCCCCGAGGAAGCCCCGGAGGTCGACAAGACCTCGGGCGCCGCGGCCATGGGGCTCGCCAGGGAAGAGGTCCGGGCGGACCGGTCCGGTTCGGGCGAGGCTCTGCGGTCCCGGATTCTCCAGCAGGCCGACGAGCAGCAGTCCCAGGCGGACGCCGAGGCGAAGGCCGCGGCGGAGAAGGCGGCTGCCGTCAAGGCCGCCGCCGAGGCGAAGAAGGCGGAGGCCGCGGCGGAGAAGGCAGCCGCAGCCAAGGCCGCTGCCAAGGCCGCCGCCGCAAAGGAGAAGGCCGAGGCGGAGGCCAGGGCCAAGGCGGAGGCCGAGGCGAGGGCCAAGCTCGCGAGGAGCTTCGCGCTCCCCACCTCCTCGTACACCATCACCTCCACCTACGGCCAGTCCGGTTCGCTGTGGTCCTCGGGCCAGCACACCGGCCTCGACTTCGCCGCCCCGACCGGTACCCCCGCCAAGGCGGTGGCCAGTGCCACCGTCAAGTCGGCCGGCTGGTCCGGTTCGTACGGCTACCAGGTCATCCTGGAGCTGTCGGACGGTACGGAGGTCATGTACGCGCACCTGTCGTCCATGACCGTCGGCGCGGGCCAGAAGGTCGGCTCGGGCGAAACGATTGGCCGCGTCGGTGCGACGGGCAATGTGACCGGCGCGCATCTGCATCTGGAGGTCAAGACCTCCGGAGGCTCGACGATCGACCCGATGTCCTGGCTGCGGAGCAAGGGCCTCAACCCCTGATCGTCCCGTCCCCTGCGGCTACCTCCCCTGCCGCGCGGTGACGGGTCCACCGTGTCACCCTCCCCCGGCGGCCCAGCCGCCGGGAGTCACGGTCTCCGGCAGTCCTGGCGCTCACCCCCCGACGTCAGGGCTGCCGGTCGAATCCCACCCGGTCCTCCGGTCCGCTCGCTCGCGGCCCTCCGCGAACGCCCGGCGTGGCTTCACTCCCGGCGTGGCTTCCCGCGCGGGCGCGGCCTTCCGTTCCCGGTGCGGCCTTCCGCTCTCGGTGCGGTGTTCCGCTCTCGGTGCGGTGTTCCGCTCCCGCTCCGGTCAGCTGCGGTAGGGGTTGTAGCCCTCGTAGTCACGGTAGGGCGGCGGCATCAGCACGCGGCCCGTCGCTCTCGCCGCGTACGTCAGCGCCGGGCGGGCCACCTCCTTGCGCTGCCACATATGGTGCAGCAGCTCCTGCTCGCGCTCGATGAAGTCCGGGCCCGCGGTCCCCCGGCCCGCCCGGTGGCGCAGAAACGCCAGGGAGGTCGCGAACCGCTGGTACTCCGACACGGCGTGCGCCGCCGCCGGACCCCGGGTGCGGCGGGCGAAGTCCCGGGCCGTCGAACGCGCCTTCATGGAGGACAGCGCCTGCGGCTCCGCCGGAGCGAGCCAGCCGGCCGCCGCGTAGGCGGGCAGCTCGGTGGATATCGTGCGCAGCTCGCGCTGCCGGGTCCAGATCGTCAGCCAGGTCAGCAGCCCGAAGACGGGGACCATGAACGCCCCGTACACCACATAGAAACCCCACGGTCCGAAGTACGACGCCGAGCCGTTCCACAGCGCGTGCACCCCCATGGACAGGACGAGGCCGAGCAGCGGCAGTGCGATACGGCGTATCCGCCGGCGGCGGGAGGCCAGCGCGGCGACCCCGAAGCCGATGCCCGTGAGCACGGTGAACAGGGGGTGGGCGAAGGGGGACATGACGATGCGTACGAAGAAGGTCGCGGCGGTCACCGAGGACAGGCCCGAGTGGCCCAGCGCCTGGTCCTCGTCGAAGGCGGTGCCGAGGTAGAGGATGTTCTCGGTGAAGGCGAAGCCGGTCGCGGTGAACCCGGCGATCACCACGCCGTCCACGATGCCGGTGAAGTCCCGTCTGCGGAAGAAGAAGATCAGCACGATCGCCGCCGCCTTCGCCGTCTCCTCGACAACCGGGGCGATGACCGTCGCGCCGAGGGTGTCCGCGCTGGTGGGGTCGGCGGTGGCGGTGGCTATCCAGCGGGTCGCGAACGAATTCGCCAGGATCGCGACCAGCGCGGCGGCGAACGCTCCCCAGGCGAAGGCGAAGACAAGATTCCGCCAGGGCCCCGGCTCGACCCGGTCCAGCCAGCGGAAGGCGGCGGCGAGCAGCGGCACGGGCAGCGTGGCGAGTCCGATTCCGACGAGAAAGCCCTGGGTGCCGGTCTGTTCGCGGACGAGCGCGAGGATGACCAGCGCGCAGAGCGCCAGCACCGTGATCAGAATCCCGGCCCTGATCGCCCTGCTGTGCCAGAACCGGGCGGCCCGGCGGGGCTTGTAGCGCCAGCGCGACCGCTCGGGCACGGCGTCGAACAGCGGCTGCCGGTCGAAGGCGGGGACGGCGGGGTGCGGATGCGGTGCTGGGGTGTGCGCGCCTCCGGCCGGATACGGGGCGGCGGGGTGTCCGCCTCCGGCCGGATACGGGGCCGGGGTGTGCGCGGTCGTCGCCCGGCCGGCCGCCGGGTGCGCGGGCAGGGCGGGCGGGTGTACGGGAAGTGGCGCCGGGTGCGCGGGCAGGGGCGAGGGGTGCCGGTCCGCCGGGGACGGGGGCGTGGGGCGGGGCGCCCCGGACGCTTCCGGACGGTACGCCGGGCGCGGTGGTGGCTGCGCGGGCGGTTGCTGAAGATGCGGAGGCGGCTCGGACACTCAACGACCCTAACGAGCCCCACTGACAACTGGCGACGGCCTTTCGGCCCGCCGGGCCGTTACGCGTCGTGCGCCGCGGTGTCCGCCGTACGGCGGAACAGCAGGTCACGCACGGTGTGCCCCTTGTCGAGGCCCTGGCCCTCGAAGCGGGTCAGCGGCCGGAAAGCGGGGCGTGGGGCAAAACCGCCGTCCGCCCGGGTGTTGTCGAACGCGGCGTGCGCCGTGAGCACTTCCAGCATCTGCCCGGCGTACGGCTCCCAGTCGGTCGCGCAGTGCAGGACCGCCCCCGGCTTCAGACACCGTGCCGCGAGATCGAGGAACTCCGGCTGGATCAGCCGGCGCTTGTGGTGCCGCTTCTTGGGCCAGGGGTCGGGGAAGAAGACGCGCATCCCGCCTAGCGACCCGGGCGCGAGCATCTCGCGCAGCAGGATGACCGCGTCACCGTTGGCCACCCGGATGTTGGACAGTCCGGACCGCTCCGCCAGGGCGAGCAGATTGCCCTGGCCGGGGGTGTGGACGTCGACGGCGAGAATGCCGGTCCCGGGGGCGTCGGCGGCCATCCGCGCCGTCGCCTCGCCCATCCCGAAGCCGATCTCCAGGACCACCGGCAGGCCGTCGAAGATCTCCGCGAGATCGAGGACCCGCCGCCCGTCGATCTCGAAGCCCCACCTCGGCCAGAGCCGCTGGAGCGCGTCGCCCTGCCCGGCCGTCACCCGGCTGCGCCGGGGCTGGAAGCTCCGGATGCGCCGCTCGTGGTGCGAGCCCGCGGGGTCGGCGACGGGCCCACCGGGGAAACGCGGCTCGCTTTGGTCCCGGACGGGTTCGCTGGAGGTATGGCTT
>NZ_JBSGUP010000540.1:0-5672 GCF_053607985.1 Streptomyces sp. NPDC055078 | reverse complement strand
CCCCCTCGGTGGCCCGGACCCCCCGTGCGAGGCCGCACGGCGTGGTGCGACACGCCCTGGCGGGCGAAGGGTGTCAGCGGGTCCCGACCGCGGCCCGCACCGCCCGGCGGGCCATGGAGCAGTCGTCGTGCAGCCGCCGCAGCAGCAGCCGCTGTTCCTCGCCCGCGGACAGACCGCCGGCCGAACCGGCGCCCCCGCCCGCCGGGGTGGCCTCCCGCATCGTCCGCTGCACGGCCGTCTCGTAGGTACGGATCTCCCGGGTCAGCACCAGCATCAGATTCACCAGGAAGGCGTCCCGCGACGCCGTCCCCTGCTGCTGTGCCAGCTGACTGATGTGCCGTCGGGCGGCGGGCGCGTCGCCCAGCACCGACCAGAGCGTGGCGAGGTCGTAGCCGGGCAGATACCAGCCCGCGTGCTCCCAGTCGACCAGCACGGGGCCGGTCGGGGACAGCAGGATGTTCGAGAGCAGCGCGTCACCGTGGCAGAACTGGCTCGTGCTCTGCCGTCCGCCCGCGTACGCGAGGCCGTGCAGCAGCTTCTGGAGGTCGCCGAGGTCGCGGTCGGTGAACAGGCCGAGTTCGTGATAGCGGGAGATACGGGACACATAGTCAAGGGGGCGGTCGAACATCTCGGCCGGGGGACGCCAGCCGTTGAGCCGGTTGATCGCGCCGAGGACGGCCCGGACGTCGGCCCGTGGCGGCGCCTCGGCAGGGTGCCGGGTGAGAGCCGCCGCCCGGCCCGGCATCCGCTCGACCACCAGGGTGCAGTTGTCGGGGTCCGCCGCGATCAGCCGGGGGGCCCGCACCGGCGGGCGGTGCCGGACGAACGCCCGGTACACCGCTATTTCGTGGCGGAGCCGCTCGGCCCAGACGGGGGAGTGGTCCAGCAGGCATTTGGCGACCGCCGTCGTCCGCCCGGTCGTCCCGACGATCAGTACGGTCCGCCCGCTGCGACGCAGCACCTGCACCGGAGTGAACTCGGGGCAGATCCGGTGCACCGACGCGACAGCCATCCGCAGCTGCGCGCCCTGGGGGCCGGACAGGTCGATTCTCCCGCTGAGGGGCTGGCCGACCGCCGCGGCCGGCCGTCGATATCGACCGGCGTGCGAGGGGTCGAGATACGGTCCGGTGCCGGCCGGGACGGTGGAACGCTGCGGCCGGTGCGGGGCGGACACGGAGGACGATGCTGTGTACATGGGGTGAACAGATCCCTTCGTGCGCCGACAGTTCGCGTGCGCGGCCCGCCCCGGCACCCCTTCACACCCTGGGGAATGCGATGAGGTGCCGGGCCGGGGTGGCGCGTTCCTACGTCACACCAGCGCGCGGGTGGCACACCATCTGGCGAACCCTGGCGAACCCTGGCGAATAGTCGCCAGTCACCTGACAGAGCGTTACTGTCAACACAGCCGAGAACCTGGGGGCTTGACGTGACCGGAGTACCCAACACCCGCCTGTGCGACCTGTTCGGCCTGACCGGCTGGTCCAAGGGCGAACTCGCGAGACTCGTGAACCGGCAGGCGGCGGCCATGGGGCATCCGCAGCTGGCGACCGACACCTCGCGGGTGCGGCGCTGGATCGATATGGGGGAGACCCCGCGCGACCCCGTGCCGCGGGTGCTGGCGGCCCTGTTCACCGAGCGGCTCGGCCGTGTCGTGACCATCGAGGATCTCGGGTTCGTACGGAACGGGCGAGCGGGTAGACGGAAGGACGTGCGGGGCTCCGGCAGTACGGACAACCCCGACGGACTCCCGTGGGCGCCCGACCGGACGGCTGCGGTCCTCACCGAATTCACGGGAATGGACCTCATGCTCAACCGACGCGGCCTGGTGGGCGCGGGCGCCGCGCTCGCCGCAGGCACAGCACTCAGCAGCGCCATGCACGACTGGCTGCACACCGACCCCGCACTCGTATCCGACGCCCCACGCACCGACACTCCCCTGCATGCCGACCCCGCTGGGTACGACCGCTATGAGGCCGCCCCCATCGGGTCGCAGGAGATCGAGGCCCTGGAACGCTCCGTCGATGTGTTCCGTGCCTGGGACGCCGCCCGTGGCGGCGGGCTCCAGCGCAAGGCCGTCGTGGGGCAGCTCAATGAGGTGGGCGGCATGCTCGCCTACCGCCACCCCGACCATCTCCAGCGGCGCCTGTGGGGCGTCGCCGCCAACCTCGCCGTACTCGCCGGCTGGATGTCGCACGACATCGGCCTCGAACCCACCGCCCAGAAGTACTTCGTCATCGCCGCGCACGCGGCCCGCGAGGGCGGCGACCGCCCCCGCGCGGGCGAGGCACTGTCGCGCGCCGCCCGCCAGATGGTCCATCTGGGCCGTCCCGACGACGCGCTCGATCTGATGAAGCTCGCCAAGTCCGGCTCGGGAGAGGAGACCCTGCCGCGCACCCAGGCCATGCTGCGCACCATCGAGGCATGGGCGCAGGCGTCGATGGGCCGGGGCAAGGCCATGCGCCGCACCCTCGGTGAGGCGGAGGACCTCTTCGTCTCGGACAACGGGGATGTGCCGCCGCCGAGCTGGATGCAGATGTTCGACGAGGCGGATCTCCACGGTATGGAGGCCCTGGCCTACCGCACGCTGGCCGAGCACGACGCGTCGGCCGCCGATGTCGCGCAGAAGCACGCCAAGAAGGCGCTGGATCTGCGCGAGGGCGGCCGACAGCGGTCGATGATCTTCGACTACATCTCGCTGGCGTCGGCGTGCTTCATCGGCGACGACCCGGAGCGGGCCGATCGCTATGCCCGGCTGGCACTGGTGTCGATGGGGGAGACCTCCTCGCACCGCACCTGGGACAGGCTGCGTGAGATGTACCGGCTCACCGGCCAGTACGCGGGCTACGGGAAGATCGAGGATCTCCGCGAGGAGATCCGGCTCGCGCTGCCCAACAGCCCATCGAGAAAGGCGAGGACCGTCTAGCGGCACACGCCCCGGCGACCAGCGGGGTCCGGGCGGCTGCCCCGACCCCCACCGGGGACGCACGGCCGGGGCGCGCGAGCCGGCGGGATCCGTAGGACAGGGCGTCCGGGATCCGTACGGCAGGCTTCAGATCAGTGGGACGTCAATGGGACGTCAGTGGGACGGGCTTCAGGAGTTCAGGAGCTTGGGACGGGCTTCAGGAGCTTCGGACCTTCAGGAGCCGATGCGCGCGACCAGTACGGAGGCATCGTCCTCACGGCCGTCACCACCGAACATCTCGACGACCGCCCGTACGCTGTCCCGGGCGTCGCGGGCCTCGGCGAGGCGTGGTGCGAGCGCGAGCAGCCGGTCGGTGTCGCTCTCGTCCGCGCTCGTACGGGTCAGACCGTCCGTGTGCAGCACCAGCAGATCGCCGGGGAGGAGCTGGAACTCGGCCTGTTCGTACTCGGCTCCGGTGGTCGCCCCGAGCAGCACCCCGTCCGGCGGGGTCAGAAAGCGCCCCGTCCCGTCGCGGAACAGCAGCGGGGCGGGGTGTCCCGCCTGCGCCCAGGTCAGCACCCGGCTCGCCGGGTCGAACCGGCAGCACACCGCGCTGCCCAGGGCGGGCTGCGCCGATGTCTCCAGGAGCTGGTTGAGATGGCCCATCAGCGGCCCCGGCTCGATCCCGGCCACCGCCATCCCGCGCAGTGCGCCGAGCAGCATCGCCATCGATGAGGTGGCGGCCACGCCGTGTCCGGTGAGATCGCCGACGCCGAAGAGGGAGGCGCCGGACGGCAGTTGCATGGCGTCGTACCAGTCGCCGCCGATCAGGGCGCTGTTGACGGACGGAAAGTAGTGCGCGGCGACATCCAGCTCGGCCGCTCCGTCGGGCGGGAACTGCAAGGAGTCCCGCCACGGCGGCAGCACCGCCTCCTGCAACTCGACCGCGAGCCGGCGTTCGGTGCGCTCGAAGTGCTGATGGCGCTGGAGCGAGTCCCGGCTCTCGCGCACCGCTCGCTCACTGCGCCGCAGCTCGCTGACGTCCCGGATCACCGCCCACATGGCGGCGGTCGAGCCATCGGCGTCCAGGATGGGCTCACCGGTCATATGGACCGTACGCACCCGGCCGTCGGCGCGCACCATACGGAACTCGCCGTCGATGGGCCGCCCGTCCACCAGCGCGCCGGTCACCATCGCGGTCAGCAGGGTCTGGTCCTCCGCGAAGACGATGGAGGGGAGTTCGTCCAGCGTCATGGGACCGCTCACCGGGGGGCGGCCGAGAATCCGGTACAGCTCGTCGGACCAGCTCACCTCGTCCGTGAGGAGATTCCACTCGGCGCTGCCGACCCGGCCGAGCAGCGATCCGGTGCGCTGGGCGCTGTCCGCCTCGTACGGCGCGAGCGCGTCCTCGAAGGCGTCACCGGGCAGTTCGTCCGGCGGTCCTGGCAGCCCCTGCTTGAGCTGCCCCAGCTGGGCGCCGAGGTCATCGAGCTGATGGACGGCCAGATCGCACAGCGCCTTCTGCCACCGGCCCTGCGGGTCGTCCTCGTCCGCCACCGCGTCCCGGCGCACGGCGTCCACGTCACCGCGCAGCCGGCGGGTCCGGGTGATCAGAGCGTCGACGGTACCGCGCTCGGGCGGCTGTGAGGCGGGACGGTCCGCGAACACATGGGACGGCATGTCGTACTCCGATACAGGCGTGGCCACGGCCAGGTCTGAGACACGGTCTGAACAATGGACCGTTACGACTCTTGCACAGGGAGCGACAGCCCGTAAGGGATTTGGCAAGACTCGATCCGGTGATGCCCTGGTCATATGCCGGGAGCCGGATTCGCGCGATTTCTGTTCGCTCCGCGGCGCACCCTGTTCTATCGCCTGCGTCCCGCCCCGGGCAAGGCGTACCCCCATCGGCCGGACACTTCGTCCGGAAACCGCTGGACGGACCCCGGCCCGCCGGGGAACCTGGCCGGATGGACGACGGCGGCCGACCGGTCACCGGGGACGGCGCGGACCGTGGAGCGGCCATGGCGTCGGGCCCTGCGCTCCCACGCGACAGCCCGCGCACATCCCGCGCGGCGGCCCGGTGCCGAGTGGGGACATCTTCTGTCCTGTGCCACCACCGGAGAGGAGTCAACAGTGAACGCCACCCCTCGGTTCTCGCTCGCCAGCGTGGTCCTCGACTGCCCGGACGCCCACGCCCTCGGGGAGTTCTACGCGCGGCTCCTCGGCTGGGAGGTGACCGCCCGTGAACCCGAGTGGGTCCATCTCCGCTCCCCGGACGGCTCCCTCGGTCTCTCCTGCCAGGGCGAGCCGGAGTACGAACCCCCGCGCTGGCCCGAGGAGCCGGGCGCCCAGCAGAAGATGCTCCATCTCGACATCCGGGTCGACGACCTCCGGGACGCGGCCCGGCACGCCGTCTCGCTCGGCGCCACGGAGGCCGCCCATCAGCCGCAGGACGATGTGCGCGTCCTGCTCGACCCGACCGGCCATCCCTTCTGTCTCTTCCTCTCGTCCGTCTCATCCGTCGCCGGCCGGCGGCAGGGCTAGCCCGGCATGGGACCGCCGGAGGCGGCCCCAGCGGAGCCGGACCAGCGGATGTAATACTCAATCCATGACAGCGGCTATGACGGGTGCGGACCCGGTGGTGCGGAAGGACGGCGTACGGATCAGACGCGCGACCGCCCGGGACGCCAAGCGGCTCAGCGCGCTGGTGCGCCGGTCGCGGGCGTACGAGGGCCGGTACGCGGCGATGGTCGCCGGGTACCGGGTG
>NZ_JBSGUP010000539.1:0-5675 GCF_053607985.1 Streptomyces sp. NPDC055078 | reverse complement strand
GGACGAGGGTCACCATTCAAGCCCCGCCGGCGATTGAGGCGCGGGGTCCGGGGCAGCGCCCCGGCGAGGGCCCGGGCGCAACCAGCAGGCGTGGCTACGGGGCGCGGTCATGGGGGCCCGGCTCCAGGGGGCCAGGTTCCAGGGGGCCAGGTTCCAGGGGGCCAGGTTCCAGGGGGCCAGGTTCCTGGGGGCCAGGTTCCAGCGGCGGCGCGCCCACTCCGCAGGCGACGCGGCACTCGGGCCGCACGGGCTCCGCCCCCCGTACCGGCCGCCGCACCGCGAGGAACGCCACCGCCGCCCCCAGCACCAGCACCCCCGCACACATCGGCATCGCCCGCCGGAAGGTCTCGCCGAACTCCGTCGCGGAGCGGTACGCCTCGGGGCCCATCCCCGCGAGCAGCGGCAGCGCGGCCACGGCCAGCAGACCGGCGGCGCGCGCGGCGGCGTTGTTGATGCCGCTGGCGATCCCGGCGCGGGCGGTTTCGACCGAGGCGAGGACGGTCGCGGTGAGGGGGGCGACCAGCGTCACCATGCCCAGCCCCATCACCAGCAGCGCGGGCAGCACATCCGTTGCGTACGACGCGTCCTCCCCCACCCGCAGCATCAGCAGCATGCCCCCGGCACACAGCAGCGGCCCCACGGTCAGCGGAATCCTGGGCCCGATCCGCTCCCCCAGCTCCCCGGACTTCGCGGAGAACAGCAGCATCAGGACCGTGGTCGGCAGCAGCGCCACCCCGGCCTGGAGCGCCGAGTACCCGGTCACCACCTGGAGCTGGAGGGCGACGAGGAAGAAGAATCCGCCGAAGGCCGCGTACACACAGAGCGTCACCACATTGACCGCGGTGAACAGCCGGGACCGGAAGATGGACAGCGGCAGCATCGGGTCGGGCCGCCGCTTCTCGACCAGGACGAACGCGGCCCCGACCACGACCCCCGCGACCCCTGCCCACCAGGCGGGAGCGATCAGCGCGTAGGTCACCAGTGTCAGCGCCGCCGCTCCCAGCACCGCGCCGAGGATGTCGAACCGCCCCGGGTGCGCCCGGGGGTCACGGGACTCGGGTACGTGACGCAGCGCGACCGGGACACAGAGCGCGGCCAGCGGCACATTGATCAGGAACACCCAGCGCCACCCGGGCCCGTCGACCAGCCAGCCGCCGACGAACGGCCCGATCGCCGCCCCGACCCCGCCGAGCCCGGACCACAGTCCGACCGCGCGGGACCGGTCGTCGGGGTGGAAACTCGCCTGGATGAGGGCGAGGGACCCGGGGGTGAGCAACGCGCCGCCGATGCCCTGGAGGGCGCGCGCGAGCACCAGCGTCTCCCCGTTGGGCGCGATCCCGCACAGCAGCGACCCGATGGCGAACCAGACGACGCCGAGCACAAAGATCTTGCGCCGCCCGTACCGGTCACCGAGCGCCCCGCCGAGCAGGATCAGTCCGGCGAGCGTGAGCATGTAGGCGTTGACGGTCCACTGGAGGACCGCCATGTCCGCGTCCAGGTCCGCACCGATGCGCGGCAGGGCGACATTGACGACGGTCGAGTCCAGCAGGGCCATGCTGGAGCCCAGCACGGTCGTGAGGACCACCCAGCGGCCGGTGGGCGTGGTGAGCCTGATGCCACCGGCTTCCGTCGCGTCCCGCGTCGGACCCGTGGCCTCCTCGCCCCCGGTGCCCTTTGCGGTCTCCCTGGCTTCCGGACGCTCTTCCATACGGGGATCATCCCAGCGCGACCGGCTCCCGACGACCCGGCGGGCGTCAGCTCTTGAGCAGCTCCGCGACATCGAGGGTGATCTCGGAGGTGCCCTCGCCTCCGACTGATGCCGGAAGAGTGACCTGCTGGCCGGGAGCGAACACCTGGTGGGTCTCGTAGGTGTCACCATGGGGATTGGTCAGAAGATGGACCCGGCCGTGCTTGCGATCAATGATCAGGTAGACCGGGACCGCTGCTTCCGCATAAGCATTGACCTTGACTCGCAAGTCGTTGCTGTAGTTGCTCGAAGTAACCTCCGCCACGAGACGGAAGGTCGCCGGGTCACCACAGTTGTACTCGACGACACGATCGGTGAAGTCTGCGTCCACCACGGCGAGGTCGGGGATGGCGTAGTCGGAAGGACCGCTGGGCAGCCAGATACCGACTGCCTGAACGACCTGGGTCTCCTTGCCATGCAGACCTGCTGAGATGAACGGGATCATGAGATCCGTCAATACACCGGCGTGACGGAAGTCCGCGGGCGGGGTCACGGTGAGAATGCCTCCGATGATCTCGACGCGGTGGCCGGGGAGCTGCTCCATGAGGGCATCCGCCTCTTCGAGCAGCGTCCTGGGCTCACCGTCACAGGGGTGCTCGACTGCTGCGGCAGACATATGAACCTCCTGGTGGCTGGTGTCGAGAGCATCATCGTAGGCCGGTGGACCGGTTCGCGTCCCGTCTCCGACTCGTTCACCCGTACGGGTACCCATACGAGCGAAGGCCCGGCACTCCTTCTCGGAGCACCGGGCCCTACCCGTACTGACCTGCGGTTACTTCAGCTTCGTCCCGGTGGAGCGCAGCGCCACGCACGCCTCGGTGACCCGCGTGGCCATGCCGGCCTCGGCGAGCTTGCCCCAGGAGCGGGGGTCGTAGGTCTTCTTGTTGCCGACCTCGCCGTCGACCTTCAGGACGCCGTCGTAGTTCTGGAACATATGGGCGGCGACGGGGCGGGTGAAGGCGTACTGGGTGTCGGTGTCGAGGTTCATCTTCACGACGCCGTTCTCCAGCGCGGTGGCGATCTCCTCGGCGGTCGAGCCGGAGCCGCCGTGGAAGACGAAGTCGAACGGCTCGGACCTGTCGTACTTCTCGCCGACGCCCTGCTGGAGGTCCTTCAGCAGCTCCGGGCGCAGGACGACATTGCCCGGCTTGTAGACGCCGTGGACGTTGCCGAAGGACGCGGCGAGCAGATAGCGGCCCTTCTCGCCCAGGCCGAGGGCCTCGGCGGTGCGCAGGGCGTCGTCGACGGTGGTGTACAGCTCGTCGTTGATCTCGTGCGTGACACCGTCCTCCTCGCCGCCGGTCGGGGTGATCTCGACCTCAAGGATGATCTTGGCGGCGGCGGCCTGCGCCAGCAGCTCCTGGCCGATGGCCAGGTTGTCGGCGAGGGTCTCGGCCGAACCGTCCCACATATGGGACTGGAACAGCGGGTTCCGGCCCTGGGCGACGCGCTCGGCGGAGACCGCCAGCAGCGGGCGGACATAGCCGTCCAGCTTGTCCTTGGGGCAGTGGTCGGTGTGCAGCGCGACGGTGATGTCGTACTTCGCGGCGACGATGTGCGCGAACTCGGCCAGCGCGACCGCGCCGGTGACCATGTCCTTGCTGTACTGGCCGCCCAGGAACTCGGCACCACCGGTGGAGATCTGGACGATGCCGTCGCTCTCGGCCTCCGCGAAGCCGCGCAGCGCGGCGTGCAGGGTCTGGGAGGAGGTCACGTTGATGGCCGGGTAGGCGAACCTGCCTGCCTTCGCCCGGTCGAGCATCTCGTTGTAGACCTCGGGGGTTGCGATGGGCATTGTCCGCTCCTTGTTGATGTGCGGGGATCTGCGGTGATGTGTGGAGATGTGCGGGATTACGAAATGAGCTGGCCCTGACCTTGGGGTGACGTCATCGTCGAACCCCTATCCTTCCAGACTCCCCACCGGACTCCACCATGCCCTCGGCCCCGGCCGGAGCCATGGCCGGGCCGCTCAGGTCAGACCCAGCTCAGCCAGTGCGTAGGCGTACAGATAGGGGACTCCGGCGGTGCCGCTGATCTTCTCCCCGGCGCCGGTGGCCCGGTCCACGATCGTCGCGACGGCGACCACTTCGCCACCGGCCTCGCGGACGGCCTCGACGGCGGTCAGCGGGGAGCCGCCGGTGGTGGAGGTGTCCTCCACCACCAGACAGCGGCGGCCCCTGATGTCGGGGCCCTCGACCCGGCGCTGCATCCCGTGCGCCTTGGCCGCCTTCCGTACGACGAAGGCGTCCACGCGGCGGCCCCGGGCGGCGGAGGCGTGCAGGATCGCGGTCGCCACCGGGTCGGCGCCCAGGGTGAGGCCGCCGACGCAGTCGTAGTCGAGATCGGCGGTCAGCTCGGCCATGACCTGGCCGACCAGGGGCGCGGCCGTACCGTCGAGCGTGATCCGGCGGAGGTCGACGTAGTAGTCGGCCTCCAGACCCGATGAGAGGGTCACCCTGCCGTGCACCACGGCCTTGTCCTTGATCTGCCGGAGCAGCTCAGCGTGTACGTCAGTCATGCCCCCGAGCCTATGTCCCGGGGTGACTCGCGACCGACGCCAGGTCTCAGAGCCCGGGTCTCACGGCCCAGGTCTCACGGCCTGGTCTCACAGCCGACGCCAGGTCCAGGTGGACTCGATCTCCAGCGGGTCGATGGGGGTGACGAGGCGCGGATGGGTGTTGAGCCCGTTCGGCGGGCCGGACTGGGGTTCCACACAGACCGCCTCCCGCTGCTCGTCGTAGATCACCACCCACTCGGCGCGACTGGCCACGGTCAGTTCCAGCCGCTCCGGCCAGGTGAGGGTGACCGAGACTCCGTCGGGCATCCCGAAGCAGTCGTCCCAGGGGCCGGGCAGCGGGTCGATCCGGCGGCCGGTCGGCAGATGGTCCGCGCCGCGCTCCTCCTGCCAGGCGGCCCGGAAGTCGATCCGTACGTCACCGTCGTCGCCGCCGCCGTCCTGCCGGCTCTCGCCGTCGCCGTCGCCGTCGCCGCCCAGGTTGCGCAGGAACCAGGGGTGCCAGCCCGCCTGGGCCGGGAACGAGCTGTCGTAGGTCTCGACACCCATGGTCAGCGTCAGGGAGTCCTCCGTCAGCCGGAACATCTGGGTGACGCGTCCGGTGTACGGCCAGGGCTCGGCCAGCCCGTAGGTGAAGACCGCCTCGTCCTCGCCCGCCCGCGCGGTCCGCCAGGCGGTGTCGCGGCCGGTGCCGTGGATGGCGTGCGGCGGGGCGTTGGCGGGGAGCCGGTGGAGGTCGCCGCCGTCGCGGAACAGGCCGTTCTCGACCCGCCCGCACCAGGGCACCATCGGGAAACTGCCGTAGCGCTCGCCTTGGCGCAGCACCTCGGTACCGCCGATGGTCAGGCTCGCGGCCCGGCAGCCGTTCTGCGGACGGACGGTCAACTCGACGTCTCCGGCGGCCAGCCGGACGCTCTCTTCGCTGCTCACGCCTACGACACTAACCGGGACGCCGTACGCGGGCAGCGGCTACCTCCGGCGACGCAGGGCCCGGCTCACGACGACGGCGGACGCGAGCGCCAGGGCGGCGGCGGGCGCGATCCAGCGCAGGGGCAGTCCGACGGTGCCGGAGTCGGGTGCGGGGGTGGGGGCATACCGGCCGCGCGGCGGGGCGTGGTCGACCTCCTCCGCGCTGCGTCCGATCATGGTGCGGCGGGCGTGGGCCGCCTCGGCGGGGGGACCGTCGGGGATCCCGCCGAAGTCGTCCAGCTCGTCGTCCCCGAGGTCGATCAGCTCATCCAGTTCATCGGCCTCGCCGGTCAGGGCCTCGCCGGTCAGGTCCTCGCCGGTCAGGTCCTCGTCGGCCTCGTCGGCCTCGTCGGTCTCGTCGGTCAGGTCCTCGCCGAAGCCGTCCCCGACATCCGGCCCCAGCGCCGGCGGCGGCACCTGCACCTCGAACACGGACCCGCTCCC
>NZ_JBSGUP010000538.1:0-5691 GCF_053607985.1 Streptomyces sp. NPDC055078 | reverse complement strand
CCCCCAGGGCGGCCCGGTGCCGCCCGAGAGGGCGGTCGCCACGATCGGGGTGAGCGCCCCGCCGAGTACACCGGCGAGGTTGTAGCCGACGGCGGCGCCCGTGCACCGTACACGTGGTTCGTACAGCTCCGGCAGATACGCGGCGATCACCGCGAACATCGTGAGGAAGCCGACCAGGGAGACGACAAGACCGAGGAACATCAGGACCGGCTCGGCGGTGCACAGCAGCGCGATGAAGGGGAACATCCACACGGCCGCGAACAGGCTTCCCGCCAGGCACAGCGGACGGCGGCCGAACCGGTCGCCGAGCAGCGCCGCGAAGGGGGTCAGTACGCCCTTCACGGCCACCGCCGCCATGACCAGGGTCAGCATCAGCGTCCGGCTGACGCCGAGTTGATCCGTTCCGTACGCCAGCGCCCACGTGCTCACCGAGTAGAAGACCGCGTATCCGACCGACAGGGCGCCGGCGGTCAGCAGCAGCAGGCGCCAGTGGTCCCGCAGCACCTCGACGGTCGGTGCCGCCGCCCGTCCGCCGCGCTCGGCCAGCTCGCGGAACTGGGGGGTCTCGGCCAGCGAGGTGCGCAGCAGCAGGCCGCCGGCCGCGAGCAGGCCCGCCGCCCAGAACGGCACCCGCCAGCCCCAGTCGCGGAACTGGGCATCGGTCAGGGTGGCGGACAGGGCGAGCATCGTGCCGTTGGCCAGCAGAAAGCCCAGCGGGGGTCCCATCTGGGGAAAGCTGCACCACAGCGCGCGCCGCCGGGCCGGGGCGTGCTCGGCGGTGAGCAGTACGGCACCGCCCCACTCGCCCCCGACCCCGATCCCCTGGACGAAGCGGAGTACCAGCAGGAGTAAGGGGGCGGCGATGCCGATGGACGCGTACGACGGCACACAGCCCACCGCGACGGTGGCGAGCCCGGTCGTCAGCAGGGACGCGAACAGTACCGGGCGCCGGCCGTAGCGGTCGCCGATATGGCCGAAGATCAGCGAGCCGACCGGGCGGGAGACGAAGCCGGCGGCGAAGGTGCCGAAGGCGGCGAGGGTCGCGGCCATCGGTGAGAACGAGGGGAAGAACAGCGGTCCCAGGACGAGGGCCGCGGCGGTGCCGTAGGCGAAGAAGTCATAGAACTCGATGGCGGTCCCGGCGAGGGAGGCGGACGCTACCCGCAGGATGGACGGAGCCCCACGCCGACCGGGCGCAGTCGGCGGAGAGTGGCGTTTACGCATGCCGGGCCAACTGTCACGGCAGGCCGCCGGTTACGCGCGCCGGTTGCGCCACGCCGTGGTGCGCCGGGCGTACGGCGCCCGGACCCTGACGGCCGGGCGGGCGGTGCGCGGCGGGCCGTCGAGGGGTGGCGGGCCCGAGGGGAGGTTGACGGATTCGGGTCGGCGAGTTGTCATGGATCCCAGCGTCGGATCAAGCGCCGCGGCCGTGGCCGCCCGCACGACGCCGTGGAACGAGGGCACCTCCGGCAGCCGAGCCGTTCGAGGCCCGTTCCGACCGCCGTCTCCCCCCACCGCGCCGGCGCGGGGAGACCCCCGGTGGGCCGGTGGGCATGTCCCCCACCGTAAGAAAGGCTTCCGATCCATGCGACGGTACATACTCACCGGCACCCCGGGCGCGGGCAAGACCTCGATCCTGCGGGGTCTGGCCGGTCTCGGCTACGCGGTCGTCGGCGAAGCGGCGACCGCCGTCATCGAACAGGCGCAGGCCCGGGGCGAGGACGAGCCGTGGACGAGGGAATCCTTTGTCGACGAGGTCGTGGCCCTGCAGAAGCGACGGCAGCTGCATGCCCCCGTGAGGGGCTCCGTCCAGGTCTTCGACCGGTCGCCGGTCTGTACCTACGCGCTCGCCAGGTATCTGGGGCGGCCGGTGTCCCGGGCGCTCACCGAGGAGATCGAGCGCATCACCACCGAGGGGATCTACCGGCGCCAGGTGCTCTTCGTCCGCAGTCCGGGGTTCTGTGAGCCAACCGGCGCGCGCCGGATCAGTTACGCGGAGTCGCTGGTGTTCGAGGAGATCCACGCCCGCAGCTACCGCGCGTTCGGCTATGAACTCATCGACATCCCCGCCGCCGGCCTGGCCGACCGGGTCGACGCCGTCCGCGCGGTGATCTCGCGGTCCGCCTGAGCACCTCACGGCGTCGGTGACGTCCGGCGTACGACGCCCGTACACCGACCCGGATACGCGCCGGACGAGCGCGGGGGGGGCACACCGACCGGCGGGAGGAGGGCGGCGGAGGAGGGCGGCGGGAGGAGGGCGGTGGGCCGCCCGGCCGGGCCGCGATCCCGCTGACCTCCCCCGTTCGTCCCAGTGGGCCGGGGCCGCCCGGCCTAAGCGCCGACGGGACTCATGAGTATCGTTGCAGAACGCATCCATCATTATGGGAAGGTCGCTCCTGTGTTGTCCGGTTCACCGGACGTCGGACGGCACCGGTCAAGGGCGACCGGTCGCCTCCGCACAGTTGTCGCCCTCCGTTCCCGACGTGCCGAGGAGCCCGATCACCGATGGCGCCATCTCCCCTGTCTCCCTCACCGTCCGCCGGATCACCGAACGGTGCCCAAGGCCGTGTCCTTGAGCCGCTGTACGCGCAGGTGCTGCGCCGCAACCCCGGAGAGGCCGAGTTCCACCAGGCCGTACGGGAAGTCCTGGAGAGCCTGGGACCGGTGTTCGCACGGCGGCCCGAGTTCGTCGACGCCAAGATCATCGAGCGGATCTGCGAGCCGGAACGGCAGCTGATCTTCCGGGTGCCGTGGGTGGACGATTCCGGTGAGATCCATGTCAACCGGGGCTTCCGGGTGGAGTTCAACAGTGCACTCGGCCCGTTCAAGGGCGGCCTGCGCTTCCACCCCTCGGTGAACGTCGGCATCGTCAAGTTCCTCGGCTTCGAGCAGATCTTCAAGAACGCCCTCACCGGAATGCCCATCGGCGGCGGGAAGGGCGGCAGCGACTTCGATCCCAAGGGCCGCTCGGACGGCGAGATCATGCGGTTCTGCCAGTCGTTCATGACCGAGCTGTACCGGCATCTGGGCGAGTACACCGATGTCCCGGCGGGTGACATCGGGGTGGGTCAGCGCGAGATCGGCTATCTGTTCGGCCAGTACAAGCGGATCACCAACCGGTACGAGTCCGGCGTCCTCACCGGCAAGGGTCTCGCCTGGGGCGGCGCCCAGGCCCGCACCGAGGCCACCGGATACGGATGCGTGCTGTTCACCGCCCAGATGCTGCGGACCCTGGGCGAGGACTTCGACGGGCAGCGGGTCACGGTGTCCGGCTCGGGCAATGTCGCCATCCACGCGATCGAGAAGGCACAGCAGCTCGGTGCGTCCGTGGTCACCTGCTCGGACTCCGACGGCTATGTGGTGGACGAGAAGGGCATCGACACGGAGCTGCTCAAGCTGGTCAAGAACGTCGAGCGGGGCCGGGTGGCCGACTACGCCGAGCGGCGCGGCTCGGCCGCCCGCTATGTCGAGGGTTCCGGTGTCTGGCAGGTGCCGTGCGATGTGGCCCTGCCGTGTGCGACACAGAACGAGCTGGCCGAGGCCGACGCGCTCGCGCTGGTGCGCGGCGGGGTCAAGGCGGTCGCGGAGGGCGCGAACATGCCCACCACCCCCGAGGCGTTCCGGGTTCTGCGGACCGCCGGGGTCGCCTTCGGCCCCGGCAAGGCGGCGAACGCGGGCGGGGTCGCGACCAGCGCGCTGGAGATGCAGCAGAACGCGTCGCGCGACTCGTGGTCGTTCCAGCACACCGAGGCACGGCTCGCGGAGATCATGCGGCATATCCATGACTCGTGCCACGAGACGGCCGAGCGCTACGGCCAGCCGGGGAACTACGCGGCGGGGGCGAACATCGCGGGCTTCGAGCTGGTCGCGGAGGCGATGCTGGCGCAGGGAGTGATCTGACCGGACCCCGGGGAGCCCGGGGCCCGGGAGACCGATTCCGGCGGTCCCGGGCCCCGCGCTCCGGCGGACCCGGTTCCGGGGGTCCACTCCGACCGGCCCCGGCTCCGGGGTCCACTCCGACAGCCCGGGTGCACCCCACTCCGGCCGGCGCCGGTTCCGGGGGTCCACTCCGACAGCCCCAGAGTCCGCCGGTCCGCCGGTCGGTCAGCGCCCACCCCGTCACCCCGAACCGCCGTGTGCCGGTGGTGGCGGGCCGGGCCCGGGGGAACGGGCACGGCGGCCCTTCCCGTACCACTGCCCGCGGTGCGGGCGACTCGGGCCCACCCGGGCGCACGGTGAGAAACTCTTCGGCCCGCGCATCGTTGATCACGCCGTTCCCCGTCGCCGCGCCCCGGGGCCGGCCCAGCCAGGCAACGGCGGACGGCAGGCGACAGCCCGGGAGCAATGCCGATCTGATCGACGTCCGGAGATGATTTCCATGATGACGCCCGCCGTCGTCACGCCCCGCGCCGCAGTGTCCGACCCGGGCGGTGACGCGAGGCCGCAACGCGCCGCCGCCGCCGAGTTCACCCGTGTCTTCAGCACCCCGTGGGTGGCGCTCGGCCTGTCAGCGCTGGTGGAGGTCGGTGCCGTCGAAGCGCTCGCCGACGGCCCGCTGGAGGCCGGGCGGATCGCGGAGCGCACCGCCTGCGACCCCGGTGCCCTCACCCGCTTTCTGCGGGCGGGCTGTGCGAGCGGCGTCTTCTCCCAGCCCGCGCCCGGTACCTTCGCGCTCACCGAGATGGGGCGGGTGCTCCTCCCGGACGCCCCCGGCTCCCTCCACGGACTGCTGCGCCTGCTGACGACCGAGGAGTTCCTCCGCCCCTGGACGGCCGCGGCGCACACCCTGCGTACGGGCAGGCCCGCGTTCGACAGCGTCTACGGCATGCCGATGTACGACTATGTCGCCGGACGGCCCGCGCTCGCCGAACTGTTCCAGCGGGCCATGAACACCTCGACGGCCACCGATGTCCTCCTGGCCGCACACGACTTCTCCGGGGACCGGCACATCGTCGATGTCGGCGGCGGCCACGGCGCGCTGCTGGCCGCGGTGCTCGCCGAGCACCGCCAGCTCACGGGTACCCTGTTCGACCTCCCCCATGTGGTGGGCTCCGCGGGGGAGGTCCTGGAGCGGGCGGGAGTCGCCGGCCGGTGCGCCCTGAGCCCCGGGAGCTTCTTCGAGCAGGTGCCGGGCGGCGGCGATGTCTATCTGCTCAGCCGGGTGCTGCACAACTGGGACGACGACGACACCGTCCGTATCCTGCGCTCCGTCCGCGAGGCCATGCCCGGCGGGGCCCATGCGCTGATCGTGGGGCTCGTGCCCGATCCAGGGGACCGTACCGCGATCATCCCCGCGGTCGATCTGATGGTGCTGACCATGTTCGGCGGCCACAACCGGGGCCGCGCCGACTTCGCCCCGCTGCTGGCCCGCGCGGGCCTGCGGGAACACCGGTTCATCCATCACCCCGACACCGAGTCCGTTCTGGACGTCGTCGCCCTGTGAACGCCGCCCCCACCACGCCTGTCCCCCCGAGGAGTGCCGTGCTGCCCCTGCAACCCAGCCTCGATGTCTACGCGGGCCGCGATCGCGAGGAGGTTCTCGCAGCGCTGGACGCCGGACGCCGGGGCGGGACCGGGCCCGCCAGACTGGCCGTCGCCACCCTCGGGGCCGCGCACTCACGGCCGGGGCGGTTCCTCGGGCAGCCGTCCGCCGACGGCCCGGACCGCTCCCCCCACCGGCAGCTCCTGAGC
>NZ_JBSGUP010000537.1:0-5710 GCF_053607985.1 Streptomyces sp. NPDC055078 | reverse complement strand
CCGGTACGACGTCCGGCCCCGCCGGTGGCGCGGGGGCCGTTCCGTCCCCGGAGTACGTCACGGCGCCGCCGCTCCTGGCAGCGGTACGCCGCATTACTCGATTTCCATTTCTTCGAAGATGATGCTCACGGTCTCGGTGAGGGCGGACGCCTCGCCCGCCTTGACCGTGCTGGTGTCGATCTTGTGGCACCAGGCGTTGCGCAGGTTGTAGCGCTTCACCGGGTTGTTCTCGAAATCCATCATGATGACGGAGGCGTTCTTGCGGGCCGAGGACATCTGGCCCGCGAACGACTGGTTGATCCACTGGGTGAAGGACGCCGAGTGGGTCATCCCGCGTACGACCGTGCAGGTCCCGTGCTTCTTGTTGCCCGGCATGTTCGTGGTCTCCTGCTTGCCCGCGGCGGTGTTCTGGACGTACGTGATGACGTCCTGCTCCAGGGTCAGGCCGCTGACCTCCGCGAGGTGCTCGACCATGACGCCGTCGATCTGGAGGCCGAAGTTGTGTGCTGTGAGGGTGTCGCCCGGCTGAAGGCTCATCTGCTCGCCGTCCTTGTGAAGGTGTCTGGGTGAAGGGGATACGGAGGCGGGGCCCGGTCCTACTCCTCCAGCTCTCCGCCGCCGCTGGAGAACTGGGCCAGCCGGAAGATCACGAACTCGGCCGGCTTGACCGGCGCGATGCCGATCTCACAGACCACCCGGCCGACGTCGACCGACTCCGGCGGGTTGGTCTCCTCGTCGCACTTGACGTAGTACGCCTCCTCGGGACGCTGGCCGAAGAGCGCGCCGCTGCGCCACTCGTTGACCAGGAACGCCGAGATATTGCGCCGGATACGGGCCCACAGGGCGTGGTCGTTCGGTTCGAACACCACCCACTGGGTGCCGATGAGGATCGACTCCTCCAGGTAGTTGAAGTACCTGCGGATGTTCAGATAGCGCCAGGCCGGGTCGGAGGACACGGTGCGGGCGCCCCACACCCGGATGCCGCGGCCGGGGAAGGAGCGGATGCAGTTGACGCCGATCGGGTTGAGCAGGTCCTGCTCGCCGCGGGTGATCTGGATCTCCAGGTCCACCGCGCCGCGCACGACCTCGTTGGCGGGTGCCTTGTGGACACCGCGCTCGGCGTCGTTGCGGGCCCAGACGCCGGCGATGTGGCCGCTCGGCGGGATCAGCCGGGTCTGGCCGATGGCCGGATCGAAGGTCTTGATCCACGGGTAGTACAGAGCCGCGTACTTGGAGTCGTAGCCGGCCGTCTCCTGACGCCAGACCCTGACCTGACGGGCGTTCAGCCGGGGCGGCGGGTCGATGATCGCGACCCGGTCGCCCATGAGTTCACAGTGCGCGATCAGCCCCAGCTGGACGGCCTTGACGGCTTCGAGGCCGATCCCGCCGCGCTGGTAGGCGGCCATCAGGTCCGGCACGGCGACCATGGAGATCCCGTCGACGGCCTCCAGGCCGCCGAAGCCGGTGCGGTCCGCCGAGTCACCGAGGTACTGGGCAGGTCCGGGGTGTGCCTCCCCGGACGCTCCGGCCTCCGCGTCCGGTACGGCGGGGGAGGGGGCCGTGAGGGACACCGTCTGGTTCTCCGGGCGGGCCAGCTGCCCGGCCGGCGCGGCCTCGGCCACTGCGATGAGCCGGGAGCGCTCCTTCACCTGGGTGACGACGTAGGCGCGGCTGCTCTTCTTCGGGGTGACGTCGAACTGCTCGGCGGTCCTGTCGCCGTCCTTGACGATCAGCTTGAACCGCTCGGCCGGGCCCTCGCCGTCCGCGTCGGCCACCTCGACGCTCAGCGAGCCGGAGGCACCCGGTGCGAGGGCGCTCACCGTGAACGTGCCGAGCCGCTGGGGCTCGCCCGACGGCAGCGCGGCCGGGGCGGCACCGCCGGCCACCGCCGAGGGCTCCCGGCCCTCTGCGGGGACGCCGTCGGCGGAGCCGCCGACCCGGACCACATAGGCGGCCGAGCCGCCGTTGTTGAAGAAGCCGTAGACGGCGGGCGCGAGGTAGTAACCGTCGGTGAACTCACCGAAGGACGCGACATATTGGGTCCAGTTGGTCACCAGCGTCGGCTCGTTGAGCGGGCCGGTCGGTGCGAGTCCCACGAAGGCCGCGACCGAGGTGCTCACCCCCTCGATGGGGCGCGTACCGCCGGCGACCTCCTCGACATAGACGCCAGGCGACAGATAGGACGGCATGCTCTGCTCTCCTCGGAGTACTGGGGCGTGTTGCGAGTCCCGCCTGGCCTGCGACGCCCGGCAGGCACTCCCCCTGGGTTCTTCGGCCCGGTGGGGGTCCCCCCGGGCCGCCAGGCCCAGGGGGAGTGCCCCCACGCTGTGTTGTCGGAGTCATCCGAGTACGTCCGGTTGACGAGGATGATCCTCCGCCTTGCGATCTCCCCTTCGGCCCCTGCGGGCCGGGGAGACCCTTCCCCTCGGCCCCTGCGGCCCTGGGGAGGCCCCAACCCTCGGCCCTGGGGCCTGGGGAGGCCCCAACCCTCGGCCCTGGGGCCTGAGGCGACCCCAACCCTCGGCCGCTGCGGGCCTGGGCCGGGACCAACCGGACGTCGCAGGCCCCGACCTCTGGGCGGACGGCGCTGCTTTCGCAACGCGCCCTGGACAGGACCGCCCTCAGCCTCCCGCCCGCAGGGCGTGAGCCGTAACGCCCATCGGTACCTGGCCGGGGGCAGTGCCGTTGCCCCCGGGGGTGACCTCGGGGGCAGCCGGTGCCGCCGGGCCCACCGGGACCGCGCGGGACCGCGCGGGACTGCGCGGGACCGTCCAGGGGAATGCCTCTTCGGGCAGGGCGACTCTGCCCGAAGACCTGCGACAGGGCCGTGTCCCCCTCCGTAGCGTCGTCGCGTGAGCCTGTGGACATCCCTGGAACCCGCCTCCACGACCGTGGACCCGGGTGGCAGTACACGAGTGCGGCTGCGGCTGCGCAACACCGGTGACGTCGTCGACGAGTACCGCATCGAACCGGTGGGGCCCGTCGCGCCCTGGACCACCGTGGAACCCCAGACGCTGCGCCTGTATCCGGGCACGACGGGAACCGCCGAACTGACCTTCGCGCCGCCGCGTACCCCCGACGCCACCGCCGGGCCGAACCCCTACGGCATCCGGATCACGCCGACCGAACACCCCGAGGCCACCACCGTCCCCGAGGGCAACCTCACCATCACCCCCTTCACCGAGGTACGGGCGGACCTGGTGCCGCCCATCGTCAAGGGCCGCTTCCGGGGCAGGCCGCGGCTCGCGGTCGACAACCTCGGCAACACCAAACTGACCGCCTCCCTGAACGGCGCCGACAACGGCGATCAGCTGTCGTTCGACATCCGGCCCAGCAATGTCCAGATCGAGCCGGGCCGCGCCGTCTTCGTCGCGGCCACCCTCAAACCGAGGGACATCATCTGGTTCGGGGGCGCCGAGGAGCGGCCGTACACGCTCTCCCTGCACCGCTCAGGCACCGACCCCCTCCCGGTGGAGGGGACGTATGTCCAGCGCGGCTTTCTGCCCGGCTGGCTCGCCACCTTCCTCGGGGTGTTCCTGGCCCTCGCCCTCACCTTCGTCATGCTCTGGATCGCGTACAAACCGTCCGTAAAGACCGGAGCCACCGAGAAGGTCGCCGAGGCCGGCAACACCCTCGCGCCCAGCCCGTCGGCAGCGGCGAGCCCGCCGCCGCTTCCCCCGGCGCCCTCGGCGGCCCCGCCCACGCCACCCGAGCCGAAGGACACCAAGGAGGAGGAGCCGGGCGGTGGCGGCGGGGGCGGTGGCGGTGGCGGTGGCGGCGAGGCCCCTCCGGCCGCGAAACCGAAGGAGGAGACCGCCGCCACCGCCGTGCGCCGCCTCGCCAGGGACGACCCGTCCGGGCAGCACATCTGCTACCGCGCCTATGTCACCGGGCGGGGCTGGCAGAAGCCGGTGTGCGACGGCACGATGGCCGGCACGACGGGCCAGAAGCTGCCGATCCAGGCTCTCAACTTCGCGGTCGCCGGTGGCCGCGGCTCGGCGGCCTTCGCCTGGCTCCACAAGCCCGGGTCCACGGACGACCGGGGCGAGGGGCAGCCGTGGACCGAGGTCGTCGCCGACGGCGAGGACAACTACATCGGCGAGGCGAAGAAGGACGCGCCGTACATGCTGGGCTTCGGCATCAACATCGGCGACGGACAGATCTGCCAGTCCACCCGCATCCGCTCGAAGGACTGGGGTAACCAGCACTGCGCCAAGGCCCGCCCCGAGATGATCTACGGCGGCACTCTGGAGAACTCCAGCTGGCTCGAAGCCGTCAAGCTGTCGAGGTGACGCCCGAAGCGAGGTCGTCGAGCCCGTCGAGCCCGTCGAGCCGTACGGCCGTCGAGCCCGTACGAGCCGAGCTGTGCGAGGTGACCGGGGCGTACGAGGTGACCGGGGCCGGCCCATGAGGTGACCGGGGCGCGCGCCGGGTGGCGGGCCGGCCGGGAGCCCGCGGCTACCAGGCGCCCTCACCCGGGACCAGCCGCCCCGCCTTGCGGTACTCGCGGCGGGCGCCCTGGAGGAGGTCCGCCGCCGTGACGATGCCGTCGCGGCCCGCGGCGAGGTAGGCGGCCGTCACCACGGCGCTGCGGATGGAACCGCCGGCGAGTTCGAAGCCGGCCGCCATCGGGCCGAGTTCGATACCGGCCGCGCCGGGCACGCGCGCGAGGCTGTGCCGCCACAGCGCGAGACGCTGCTCAGCGTCCGGGAACGGGAAGTCGACGATCAGGTCCAGACGGCGGGTGAACGCCTCGTCGATGTTGGCGCGCAGATTGGTGGTGAGCAGCGCGACCCCGTCGAAGGACTCCAGGCGCTGGAGCAGATAGGCGCTCTCCAGGTTCGCGTAACGGTCGTGCGCGTCCTTCACCTCCGACCGCTTGCCGAAGACCGCGTCGGCCTCGTCGAAGAGAAGCACCGCGTCGGTGCGGTCGGCCTCGGTGAAGACGCGTTCGAGGTTCTTCTCCGTCTCGCCGACATACTTGTCGACCACCGACGACAGCTGGAGCACATAGAGGTCGAGGCCCAGTTCGGCCGCGATGACCTCCGCCGCGAGCGTCTTGCCGGTGCCAGAGTCCCCCGCGAACATGGCGAGGACCCCCCGGCCCCGGCCGCCGCCCGCGCTGAGCCGCCAGTCGCCCAGGACCCGGTCACGGTGGCGGGCGCGCAGGGCGAGTTCCCGCAGCTGGTCCAGGGGCGGGCCGGGGAGGACCAGATCCCGCCAGTCCACGGCGGGGCGGATCCTGCGGGCGTGCCGCTCCAGGCCCGACGCCGACTGCTGCCGGGCGGCGAGGCGCAGATGGGCGGGGGTGAGCGGGGTGCCGTCGAAGCCCGCGAGGCCCTGGGCCGCGCGGACGGCGCGGGCGATGCCCTCGCCGCCGAGGTGGTACGGGGCGACCGTCGTCGCGAGGTCGAAACCCGGCTCCCCGCCGAGAGCGGCCGACCAGACGCGCCCCGAGTCGCCCGCGCGCCCCGGCGGAGCCTCCAGGACGAGGGGGTCGCGGTCGCACCACTGGGGATCGTAGGGGAGCGGCGCGATGATCAGCACGGATACGTCATCGGCCGCCGCCAACTCGTTCATCAGCCGGGCCGGTCGGGCCGGCCGGGCCGACTGGTCCGGGTTGTCCGACCGGGCCGGGCTGTCCGAGTTGGTCGGATTGTCCGGTGAGCAACAGACGACGACCGCGCGGCCGAGCAGCCGGGCCTCCCGC
>NZ_JBSGUP010000536.1:0-5717 GCF_053607985.1 Streptomyces sp. NPDC055078 | reverse complement strand
CGCCGCGATCGGCCCGCTGCTGGCCGCCGCGAACTGGATGATCGGCGGTGCCGCCGGGCCGCTGGAGCGCCGCGACCCCGTCCAGGTACCCGCGTTCGTCGCCGAGGAGAGCGACACCCGCGACCAGCCGCGCACCCTGGTGCTCGGCGGCACCTCCGCCGCGAAGGTCCCGTACACCCTCGTACGGGGCTCGGGCAGCCGCCTCGGCGACGCCGAACTCGCGGCGGCGGGCGGCGGCGACGCCCGGCTCGACAGAGTCGTCGCCCATCTCGTCGCGGGCTCCGGTGCCGACCAGACCAGCCAGCTCAGCGGCTTCGCCATCCGCTATGTCCTGGTACGCGATGGGGCGCCGCGTCGGACGATCCGGGTCCTGGACACCACGCCCGGTCTCAGCCGCCTCAGCCAGCTCGACGGCAGCGCGCTGTGGCGGGTGGACCGCCAGGTCGCCCGCGCCACGATTGTCAGCGCGGGCAAGGACCCGCTGCCGGTGGCGTCGGGCGCCGTCGAGGCCCGCGCCACCCTCCGCCCGGGCCCTGAGGGACGCGTCCTGCGCATCGCCGACCGTGCCGACGAGGGCTGGCAGGCCACCCTGGACGGCAGCGCGCTCAAGAAGACGACCGTCGACGGCTGGGCCCAGGGCTTCGAACTGCCCCGCGAGGGCGGTCGGCTGCGTCTGACGTACGAGAACTCCACCGCCCACACCGGCTGGCTCTGGGCCCAGGGCTTCCTGGCCCTCGTGCTGGTCGTCCTCGCCCTGCCGGGCAGGCGCGTCGAGATCGACGACGACCTGCCGGAGGAGACGATCGCCGTTCCCACCCAGCCCGTGGACGGCGAGGGCCGCCGGGCCCGCAGGCTGCGCGCCCAGGCCGCCGAGACCCCCGTGGCCGCCACGGGGCCGCCGCCTCCCGGCCCGTACGAGTACCAGTACCCGGAGCAGTACCAGTACCAGGACCAGAACGGCACCGGTCAGCCGTACGCCCCCGAACAGCAGGCGCAGCCGTCCCCGGCCGACGGGTACCGGGCCGCCCCCGCCCCGGCGGGCGGCGGCTACGGTGACGGCGCGTACGAACAGCCCTACCCCACCGGATACGCGACGGGCGCGGGCGGCCCCGGCTATGGCACCGACCCCGGGGCGCCAGGTCACAGCCCTGGCGGGCCGGGCCAGGGCCCCGGCGGCCCCGGTTATGGAACCGGCGTCGGCGATCCCGGCTACGGCACCGAACCCGCGGCGCCAGGTCACAGCCCCGGCGGGCCGGGCCAGGGCCCCGGCGGCCCCGAGCACAGCCCAGGCCCCCGCCACGGCAGCCCCGGCCCCGGCCCCGACCAGAGAACGACGCGAGGCGAGTCCGAGTGAATCGCACGACCATCTCCCTGCTCGCCACCGCGACCGCCCTCGCCGTGATCACCGGCATCGCCTCGCTGACCGCCCCGGACGGCGACGGTGCGCGGGCGGTCGCCGGGACCCCGCCGCTGCTGCCGGTCGAGCGCTCCAGCCTGCTCTGCCCCGCGCCCAGCCGCTCCGAGACCGCCGAGACCCGCTACACCTCCTTCACCCCCGTGTCGAAGGGAACCGCGGGCCAGGGCGGTACGGCCCGGCTCGTCCCGGCCGGCGCCGAGCCGCGCAAGGTCGCGGAGGGCGAGGCCAGAAAGCCCGCCGACGACAAGCCGCTGATCACCCTCAAGGAACCGGGCAGGCCCGCCACCGCCGAGAAGGCCGACGCAGGCGCCCCCGCCCTCATCGGCACCGCGACCGGCCCGCTGGCCCCCGGCTGGAGCGCCCAGCAGACCACCACCGTCACCGCCGGAGGCTCCCGCGGTCTGCTCGGCGTCGGCTGCACCGCGCCCGGCACCGACTTCTGGCTCCCCGGCGCGTCCACCGCCCCCGAACGGCAGGACTACGTCCACCTCACCAACCCCGACGACACCGCGGCGGTCGCCGACGTCGAGCTGTACGGCAAGGACGGCCGGCTCAGGACGACGCTCACCGAGGGCATCCCGGTGCCCGCCCACGGCAGCTTCCCCATCCTGCTCTCCACGCTGACCTCCGATGTCTCGCAGGACGTCACCATCCATGTCAGCACCCGCTCGGGCCGGGTGGGCACGGCGATCCACGCGGCCGACGACAAGGCGGGCAGCGACTGGCTCACCGCATCCGCCGAGCCCGCCGCCACCCTGGTGCTGCCCGGTGTCCCCGCCGACGCCACTTCCGTACGCCTGGTGGCCTACGCGCCCGGTGCCGACGACGCCGACCTGAAGATCGAACTGGCCGGTCCCGGCGGCCGGATCGTCCCCGCCGGAAATGAGACTCTGCACGTCAAGTCGGGGATGACCGCGAGCGCCGAACTGCGGGACGTCACCAAGGGCGAGCCCGGCTCACTGATCCTCACCCCGGCCCAGCAGGGGCGGGCCACCCCGGTCGTGGCGGCCCTGCGGGTCGTCCGCGGCACCGGCGCCAAGCAGGAGATCGCCTTCATCCCGGCCGCGGCCCCGGTGGGCGAGCGGGCCACCGTCGCCGACAACCGCGAGAAGGGCTCGACGCTCTCCCTGACCGCGCCGACGGCCGCCGCCCGGGTCCGGGTGACCGCGTCGGCCGGTACGGAAGGGGGCAGCCAGGCGGTGAAGACGTACGAGGTGAAGGCCGGTACGACCCTGGCGGTCACCCCGCCCGTACCGCAGGGCCTGAAGGGGACATACGCCCTGACGGTGGAGACCGAGTCGGGCGGTCCGGTGCACGCGTCCCGGACACTGGCGCTGCCGCGTGACGGGATCGCGATGTTCACCGTGCAGCCGCTGCAGTACGACCGGGGAAAGGTGGCCGTGCCGGAGGCGGAGCAGGACCTGAGGGTGCTGGACGACTGACCGCTGACCGCACCGCGCGCGCCCGCCCTGGTCGACCGGGTCAGGAAGTCGGGGGACTCCGCCGGGTCAGGAGTCGGGGGAGCGCAGGACCCGCAGATGGCCCCGGCGGGCGACCTCCATCGGGTCCGCCGTCCGCCGGCCGCTCCCCGCCTCGGCGGCCCGGCCCTGCGGACGGGCCGCTTCCCGCACGGCGTTGGCCAGCGCCTCAAGATCGTCACCGCTGGGGCGGGCGGGGGCCGAGCAGTCCGTGAGCCGTACGACCTCCCAGCCGCGCGGCGCGGTGAGCCGCTCGCTGTGCTCGGCGCACAGGTCGTAGCAGTGGGGCTCGGCGTAAGTGGCGAGCGGGCCGAGGACCGCGGTCGAATCGGCATAGACGTACGTCAGTGTCGCGACGGCAGGGCGGCCGCACGCGGTGCGCGAACAGCGACGTACAGGGCTCACGACGTTGGACGGTACCGCACTCTTGAGCGGGCTGCGACGACTCTCCACCAGGTCACTCCACCGTGTCGTGCTGTGCGGTCATGTCCGACGGCTCCCAGGTCGGGGGCCTGACCTGCGCCGAAGGAGCAGCGCACAGCAGGCCACCATGGGTGATCCGGTCATGATGTGGGGTAAATCAGGTCAATCGCCATGCGTTCTCCGATCGCGGGTAGCTGAGGAATCGGCCCCAACGGCCACCGGAACGCTCAGAAAGCGACATGCCGCCGGTGGAACTGTTTCCGGCATGCGGCCCCGGGCGCCTCCCCCTACGCCCTGCGGCGTGGGGGGACCCCCACCTACGCCTTGCGCCGCGAGGGGACCCCGGCCCGGGAGAGCTACCCTGCGTCAGTGATGGACAGTCCTGTACCGCACCGCCCGATCGAACCGAGGCCGCGCCGCCGTGACCGCCACGGCCGCGGAATGCGCGGACCGGTCGCCCCGCCCCAGGTGCCCCTCTCGGCCAGCCGCGCGGAAACCTTCCAGGACCTCGTACAGGACTCGGTGGAACGGCTGGAGCGGCGCTGGCCGCAGCTGGCCGATGTCGACTTCCTCGTCGTCGACGTGCCGGGCGCTCCGGAGGAGTCCGTACCGCTGGGCAGCTCGGCCCCCGCCGTCCAGGGCCGCCCCGCACGGATCGTGGTCTACCGGCGGCCCGTCGAGATCCGGACGAAGAACCGCGAGGAACGCGCCTTGCTGGTGCATGAGGTCGTGGTCGAGCAAGTGGCGGAATTGTTGGGTCTCGCTCCGGAATCGGTTGATCCTCGTTACGGCCAGGACTGAGCCGTACGGGTAGTTTGAGGCGACCGAGAAGACTTTCCAGAAGGGCTGGCCCGTGGCTGCTGATCTGTCGCAGATCGTGAAGGCGTACGACATTCGCGGAGTGGTGCCGGATCAGTGGGACGAGCCGCTGGCCGAACTGTTCGGCGCGGCCTTCGTCCAGGTGACGGAGGCGGACGCGATCGTCGTCGGCCACGACATGCGGCCGTCGTCGCCGGGGCTCTCGGCGGCGTTCGCCAGGGGCGCCGCCGCCCGGGGCGCGGATGTGACCCTCATCGGGCTCTGCTCGACCGACCAGCTGTACTTCGCCTCCGGCCACCTCGGGCTGCCCGGCGCGATGTTCACCGCGTCCCACAACCCCGCCCAGTACAACGGCATCAAGATGTGCCGCGCGGGCGCCGCCCCCGTCGGCCAGGACACCGGGCTCGCCGACATCCGCGCCCTGGTGGAGGGCTGGTCGGACTCCGGAGCCCCGGCGCCCGCCGCCACCCGTGGCCAGGTCACCGAGCGGGAGACGCTCACCGACTACGCGAACCATCTCCTCTCCCTCGTCGACCTCGCCTCGATGCGCCCGCTCAAGGTGGTCGTGGACGCGGGCAACGGCATGGGCGGCCACACCGTCCCCACCGTCTTCGCCGCCCTCCCGGTCACGCTCGTACCGATGTACTTCGAGCTGGACGGCACCTTCCCGAACCACGAGGCCAACCCGCTGGACCCGGCGAACATCGTCGACCTCCAGGAACGCGTCCGCGCCGAGGAGGCCGACCTCGGCCTCGCCTTCGACGGCGACGCCGACCGCTGCTTCGTCGTGGACGAGCGGGGCGAGGGCATCTCCCCCTCGGCGATCACCGCCCTCGTAGCCGCCCGCGAACTGGCCAAACACCCCGGCGGCACCGTGATCCACAACCTGATCACCTCCTGGTCCGTCCCCGAGGTCGTCCGCGAACACGGCGGCGAACCGGTCCGCACCCGCGTCGGCCACTCCTTCATCAAGCAGGAGATGGCCCGTACGGGAGCGATCTTCGGCGGCGAACACTCCGCCCACTACTACTTCCGCGACTTCTGGAACGCCGACACCGGCATGCTCGCCGCCCTCCACGTCCTCGCCGCCCTGGGCTCCCAGAAGGCCCCCCTCTCGGAACTCGTCGCCGAGTACGACCGCTACCAGGGCTCCGGCGAGATCAACTCCACCGTCGACGACCAGTCCGCCCGCACCGCCGCCGTCCGCGCCGCCTTCGCCGCCCGCCCCGGCGTCACCCTCGACGAACTCGACGGCCTCACCGTCACCTCCGCCGACTGGTGGTTCAACCTCCGCCCCTCCAACACCGAACCCCTCCTCCGCCTGAACGTCGAGGCCCGCACCCCCGAAACCCTGGCCACGGTCCGCGACGAGGTTCTGACCCTGGTACGCGGCTGACGCCCGGCGCGCAGCGGTTCTGCCCTCAGGGGCTGTAATTTCAGCCCCTCCGGCGTTTGAGGAGCCCGGGCATGCGCAAATCCAGCCCCTCCGGCGATTGAGGAGCGGGGCGTGGGGCGGAGCCCCACCGGACAGCCCGGGGCCGCCCCCGCCCCCCCCGCCCAGCGCGCGCCGGCGCCCCCGC
>NZ_JBSGUP010000535.1:0-5736 GCF_053607985.1 Streptomyces sp. NPDC055078 | reverse complement strand
CATAAAGGAGATAATCCGATAAATGGGGTGCGATTAGGCGGCGCGACGCGCCGCATACTCCCCGACCTCCCGCATCGGCGCCCGCTCCTCCGTGTCCACCGCGTGCGTCACCGGCTCGAACCCCCTCTCCCCCCGCTCGAACTGCGTCAGCGACGGCCGCACCAGATGCCCGCGCGACAGCCGTAGCTGCGCCGTACGGTAGATCGCCGCCGCCATCCGGCCGAGCGCCCGGTCGTCCTGGTGGCGGTGCTTGCGCGAGCCGACGTCGACCTGGGCCAGGGCGTCGAGCCCCACCGTGTGCAGCGCGTCGACGAGGAGCCCCAGCTCGACCCCGTAGCCGACGGGGAAGGGCAGGCGCTCCAGGAGGGAGCGGCGGGCGGCGTACTCACCGCCCAGCGGCTGGACGAACCCCGCCAGCAGCGGCCAGTGCAGATTCAGCAGCGGGCGGGCGACCAGCTCGGTGACCCGGCCGCCCTGCCCGGGGGAGCCGTCGAGCGGGCGGTCGTACATCGCCTTCACGAACTGCACCCCGGGATCGGTCAGCAGCGGCCCCACGATCCCCGAGACGAAGTCCGCCGAGAAGTCCCGCAGATCCGCGTCCACGAAACAGACCACATCGCCGTGCGTCACCATCAGCGATCGCCACAGCACCTCGCCCTTGCCGGGCAGCGCGGGTATCCGGGGCAGGATCGCGTCCCGGTGCACCACCCGCGCCCCCGCCGCCGCCGCGACCTCCGCCGTACGGTCGCCGGAGCCGGAGTCGATCACCACCAGCTCGTCGACGAGCCCCGCCGTCTCCATCAGCTCGCGGCGGATGACGGTGACGATGTCCCCGACGGTGGCCTCTTCGTTCAGGGCGGGCAGAACGACGCTGACAGTGGTCCCCGACGCGCGCTTGGCGGCCGTCAGCCGGCCGAGCGGGCGATCGGCCGCGGACCAGGAACGCCTGGTCAGCCAGCGTTCCACCTCTTCGAGCACGTCTTCCACTCCCGTCGTGCGGCCGGTCATGTGATCCATCTCGCTGTTCGGACGACTATCTCAACACTCCGGACCTTCGGTTACAGTCTTGAACAACGCGGATCACCAACGCATGTCGGGGGTGCCGCGCCCGATAAACAATCGAATACCGCTCATCCAGAGGGGCAGAGGGATACGGCCCGTTGAAGCCCCGGCAACCCTCCAGCCGGTCTCCGCCGCGACAGCACTCATCAGACAGCCGAGTGTGCGCGCGCCGCGAGGCTCCCGGCTCGGGAAGGTGCCAACTCCGTCTCATGGCGAAACGCGTCATGAGGAAGATGAGGAGAGAGGGCCTCGCCACCATGGCTGTGCAGACCGTCACCACCGCCGACTCCGCCACCCCTGTCGACCTGGGCCCCGCAGCGGCGCTGTCGTGCCGCGAGTGCGGAGAGCGCTTCGAACTCGGTCCGATCTTCGCGTGTGCCTCCTGTTTCGGCCCGCTGGAAGTCGCGTACGACCTCCCCACCGGGGACCCCGAGGGACTCCGCAAGCGCATCGAGGCGGGCCCGGACAACATCTGGCGGTACGCCCCGCTGCTGCCCGTCCCCGCCGATGTGGCAGGCAAGCCGAACATCAACCCCGGCTTCACCCACCTCGTCAAGGCCGACAACCTCGCCCGTGAGCTGGGCGTGACCGGCGGTCTCTATGTCAAGGACGACTCCGGCAACCCGACCCACTCCTTCAAGGACCGGGTCGTCGCCATCGCCGTCGAGGCCGCCCGCGCCTTCGGGTTCACCACCCTGTCCTGCTCCTCCACCGGCAATCTCGCGGGCGCGGTCGGCGCGGCGGCGGCCCGCGCGGGCTTCCGCTCCTGTGTCTTCATCCCGCACGACCTGGAGCAGGGCAAGGTCGTCACGGCCGCCGTCTACGGCGGCGACCTGGTCGGTATCGAGGGCAGCTACGACGACGTGAACCGTTTCTGCTCCGAGCTGATCGGCGACCCGCTCGGCGAGGGCTGGGGCTTTGTCAACGTCAACCTCCGCCCGTACTACGGCGAGGGCTCCAAGAGCCTCGCGTACGAGATCTGTGAGCAGCTCGGCTGGCGGCTGCCCGACCAGATCGTGATCCCGGTCGCCTCCGGCTCCCAGCTCACCAAGATCGACAAGGGGTTCCAGGAGCTGATCAAGCTGGGTCTCGTCGAGGACCGGCCCTATCGGATCTTCGGCGCACAGGCCGAGGGGTGTTCCCCGGTGTCGGCCGCCTTCAAGGCCGGGCACGATGTCGTACGCCCGGTGAAGCCGGACACCATCGCCAAGTCGCTGGCGATCGGCAACCCCGCCGACGGGCCCTATGTGCTCGACATCGCCCGCCGCACCGGCGGCGCGGTCGAGGATGTGAACGACGAGCAGGTCGTCGACGCGATCAAGCTGCTGGCCCGGACCGAGGGCATCTTCGGGGAGACCGCGGGCGGGGTGACCGTGGGCGTGACGCGCAAGCTGATCGAGAACGGCGTACTCGACCCGTCGCTCACCACCGTTGTCCTCAACACCGGCGACGGCCTCAAGACCCTGGACGCGGTCGCCCCCACCACCGGGCCCACGGCGACCATCCGTCCGAGCCTGGACGCGTTCCGCGACGCCGGCCTGGCCCACTGAAACCCGGCCCGGCCCACTGAAACCCCTGGGAGAGCAGAAGATGAGCGTCAACGTCCGAATTCCGACCATCCTGCGCACCTACACCGGCGGCAAGGCCGAGGTCCCGGCCGAGGGTGCCACCCTCTCCGAGGTCATCGCCGACCTGGAGAAGAACCACACCGGCATCGCCGCGCGCGTCCTGGACGACCAGGGCAAGCTGCGCCGGTTCGTGAACGTCTACGTCAACGACGACGATGTCCGCTTTGAGCAGGGTCTGGCGACGGCGACCCCCGACGGAGCCGGGATCTCGATCATCCCCGCGGTCGCCGGCGGCTGAGCCGGACGGCCCTCCCGGGCCCCGGCTGCGGCTAAATACGCAACGTCACTTCAATTGCCCCCTCCGTGAGAGAAACGGAGGGGGCAATTCTGCATGGTTGAGCACGCTACAGTTGGGGAACGCCCCGAGGTCGCGTGTGCTGACCGCCCATGAGAATGCGCCCGGGCCCGATAAGAAGCAGCCAATGTGCTTCCGTGTTTTGTCTCATAAGTCGCCTTTGTCTGGCCCGACTTGCCCTGGAACTCAGGGAATTCTGGCCAAATGCCCCTTCCGGCATGCCCGGATTTCTCGTCCGACTGACCTGTTGCAGAGGGCAGTTGGGCAGATACATTCAGCCGCGGTCGACGCGTTCCGGCGCACACCCGTGGGACTCCCCCTCACTGAGGGAGGGGCGAGCCGCATCGGTGAGGTCTGACCCGGGTCCGCGAAGTGCGGTCCTGCGCAAGGGCCAGTAATAGGGGAGTTAGGCATGGCTCAGGGCACCGTCAAGTGGTTCAACGCGGAGAAGGGGTATGGCTTCATCGCGGTCGACGGTGGTGCGGATGTTTTCGTCCACTACAGCGCGATCCAGATGGACGGATACCGCACCCTGGAGGAGGGTCAGCGAGTCGAGTTCGAGATCTCGCAGGGGCAGAAGGGGCCGCAGGCGGACATGGTCAAGCTCGCTGTCTGACGTCGGGCTCGCGATCTGAATCCGCGACCTCCGCGCCACCTGCGACGCGATCGGCCACCGATACGCTCACAGCTCACACAGATGGGGTCCGCATCCCGGGTACGGGGTGCGGACCCCATCCGCGTCCGCCGCCCCGGCCGGGCGTCCGCCCCGTGAGACCCCACAGTCCCCAGAGCCCCCAGCGTCACCCGGATCCCCCGGGTCTCCCGGGCCACGTGGCGCGCTTCCGGGCGGGGGTCAGGATGCGGGAGGCGCTTGCACTCGGAGGGGGCGAGTGCTAATCATTGGCGTTAGCACTCTCCGGGTGAGAGTGACAGAAAGAGGGCCGGGTCGGTGAGGTCCGCAGGCCGGGTGGGCAAGGAACCACACGGCAGGCAGGCCGTCCGTCGCGGGCGCCAGCGCGGTCCCTGAGCTTCCCACCCAGTCCGTGGAGGACACTTCACATGGCAAAGATCATCGCGTTCGACGAGGAGGCGCGGCGCGGCCTTGAGCGCGGGATGAACCAGCTCGCCGACGCCGTCAAGGTCACCCTCGGTCCCAAGGGCCGCAATGTCGTCCTTGAGAAGAAGTGGGGCGCCCCCACGATCACCAACGATGGTGTGTCCATCGCCAAGGAGATCGAGCTGGAGGACCCGTTCGAGAAGATCGGTGCCGAGCTGGTCAAGGAGGTCGCGAAGAAGACGGACGACGTCGCCGGTGACGGTACGACCACCGCGACCGTCCTCGCCCAGGCCCTTGTCCGCGAGGGTCTGCGCAATGTCGCGGCCGGCGCGAACCCCATGGCGCTCAAGCGCGGCATCGAGAAGGCCGTCGAGGCCGTCTCCGGCGCCCTGCTGGAGCAGGCCAAGGACGTGGAGACCAAGGAGCAGATCGCTTCGACCGCCTCCATCTCCGCCGCCGACACCCAGATCGGCGAGCTGATCGCCGAGGCCATGGACAAGGTCGGCAAGGAAGGCGTCATCACCGTCGAGGAGTCCCAGACCTTCGGTCTGGAGCTTGAGCTCACCGAAGGCATGCGCTTCGACAAGGGCTACATCTCGGCGTACTTCGCCACCGACATGGAGCGTATGGAGGCGTCCCTGGACGACCCGTACATCCTGATCGTCAACTCCAAGGTCGGCAATGTGAAGGACCTCCTTCCGCTGCTGGAGAAGGTCATGCAGTCGGGCAAGCCGCTGCTGATCATCGCCGAGGACGTCGAGGGCGAGGCGCTGTCCACGCTCGTCGTCAACAAGATCCGCGGCACCTTCAAGTCCGTCGCCGTCAAGGCTCCGGGCTTCGGCGACCGCCGCAAGGCGATGCTGAACGACATCGCCATCCTCACCGGCGGCACGGTCATCTCCGAGGAGGTCGGCCTCAAGCTTGAGAACGCCGGCCTGGACCTGCTGGGCCGCGCCCGCAAGGTCGTCATCACCAAGGACGAGACCACCATCGTCGACGGCTCCGGCGACAGCGACCAGGTCGCCGGGCGGGTCAACCAGATCCGTGCCGAGATCGAGAACTCCGACTCCGACTACGACCGTGAGAAGCTCCAGGAGCGCCTGGCGAAGCTCGCGGGCGGCGTGGCCGTCATCAAGGCCGGCGCCGCGACCGAGGTCGAGCTGAAGGAGCGCAAGCACCGCATCGAGGACGCCGTTCGCAACGCGAAGGCGGCCGTCGAGGAGGGCATCGTCGCCGGTGGCGGCGTGGCGCTGCTCCAGGCTGCCTCGGTCTTCGAGAAGCTGGAGCTTGAGGGTGACGAGGCGACCGGCGCCAACGCCGTGAAGCTCGCCCTGGAGGCCCCGCTCAAGCAGATCGCCGTGAACGGTGGTCTCGAAGGCGGCGTCGTCGTCGAGAAGGTGCGCAACCTGACCCCGGGTCACGGTCTGAACGCCGCGACGGGTGAATACGTCGACATGATCGCCGAGGGCATCCTCGACCCGGCGAAGGTCACCCGCTCGGCGCTGCAGAACGCCGCGTCGATCGCCGCGCTGTTCCTCACCACCGAGGCCGTCATCGCCGACAAGCCGGAGAAGGCCGCCGCGGGCGGCGCTCCGGGCGGTATGCCGGGCGGTGACATGGACTTCTGATCCCCTCGGATCAGTAGCCCGGTCGTTTGTTTCGATTGTTTCGGAGGGCGGCACCCCTGCCAGGGG
>NZ_JBSGUP010000534.1:0-5746 GCF_053607985.1 Streptomyces sp. NPDC055078 | reverse complement strand
CCCAGGTGAGCGCCGACCCGTCCGGTGCCGCTCGTACGGACGTGCGTGCGTACGAATGTGCGTGCGGACGTACGGATGCCGGGCGGCCGGCCCCGCGTGCCGCGCCCCGGCGTCCGTCCACCCGAAGGACGCACCCGAGGACGCGCACCCGAGGTCGCCCGGCCGGGAGCGTCCACCCCGAGGGCGCCCACCCGATAGCGTCCGGCCGGGACGCCTGGCCGCTGTGGCCTGCGGCACCCGGTCCGGCCCGCGACAGGTCGTGGGCCGGGCCACCGCCGCGATCCCGCGCGCCCGGCCGCCGAGTGCACCACCAGCCGGTGCGCCACCGCCGGGTGGTGTGCTGTTACGTCCGAGTACATCCGAGTACACCCGAGAGGTCCGCGGGCGGAGTCCCCGCACCCCGCCCGTGGTACCGAACACCACCAGTGGGGGATCGTCATGTCCACGCCTCGCGAGTCGCTGTCCGACGCCCGGCTCTATCTCTGCACGGACGCCCGGAAGCGGCAGGGCGACCTCGCCGCCTTCCTGGACGCCGTCCTGCCCGCCGGGGTCGACATCGTCCAGCTCCGGGACAAGGGCATGGAGGCGGCCGAGGAACTGGAGCACCTCCAGGTCCTCGCCGACGCCTGCCGGCGGCACGGCAGACTGCTCGCCGTGAACGACCGCGCCGATGTCGCCCACGCCATCGCCTCCGATGTGCTCCATCTCGGCCAGGGCGATCTGCCGGTCCCGGCCGCCCGCGCGATCCTCGGCGACGATGTCCTCGTGGGCCGGTCCACGCACTCCGCGTCCGAGGCGGCGGCGGCAGCCGTGCAGCCGGGCGTGGACTACTTCTGCACCGGCCCCTGCTGGCCCACCCCGACCAAGCCGGGACGCCACGCACCCGGGCTCGACCTTGTGCGCCACACCGCCGCTCTGGGGACCGACCGCCCGTGGTTCGCGATCGGCGGGATCGACGCGGGCAACCTCGACCAGGTGCTGGACGCGGGTGCCCGCCGGATCGTCGTCGTACGGGCGATCACCGGTGCCGACGACCCGGCCGCCGCCACCGCCGATCTCGCCGAGCGGATCCGTTCCCGGGACGAGTAGGCCAATTGCGGACAGAATCTGTCCGATTGGTGGACGCCGGTTGGGTGGCCCCCTGACCCTCGATAACCTGCGAATATGGCCCTCGGAACACCATCGACAAGGACGGACCGCGCACGGACCGTGCGCGAGTTGCTCGCTACCGGCAGGACGTCCTACTCCTTCGAGTTCTGGGCGCCCAAGACCGAGAAGGGCGAGCGCAACCTCTGGAACGCCCTGCGCCGGGTCGAGGCGGTGGCCCCCAGCTTTGTCTCCGTGACCTACGGAGCCGGTGGCTCCACCCGCGCCGGCACCGTCCGTGCCACGGAGCGGATCGCCGCCGACACCACCCTCACCCCCGTCGCGCATCTCACCGCGGTGAACCACTCCATCGCCGAGCTGCGCAATATGATCGGCCAGTACGCCGATGCCGGGATCCGCAACATCCTCGCCGTACGGGGCGACCCGCCCGGCGACCCCATGGGCGAGTGGGTCGAGCACCCCGAGGGCGTGCGGTTCGCGGCCGAGCTGGTCCAGCTGATCAAGGAGTCCGGGGACTTCTGTGTCGGCGTCGCCGCCTTCCCCGAGATGCATCCGCGTTCCGAGGACTGGGAATCCGACATCCGGCACTTCGTCGACAAGTGCCGCGCCGGTGCCGACTACGCGATCACCCAGATGTTCTTCCGGCCCGAGGACTACTTCCGGCTGCGCGACCGGGCCCAGGCAGCGGGGTGCGAGACCCCGATCATCCCCGAGATCATGCCCGTCACGAGTGTGAAGCAGCTCGAACGCTTCGCGCAGCTCAGCAATGCCGCGTTCCCTCCGGGGCTGAAGGACAGGATCCTGTCCGTCAGAAACGACCCCGCCGCTGTACGCTCCATGGGAATCGAGTTCGCAACGGAGTTCTGTGCGGAGCTGCTCGCCGAGGGTGTCCCCGGACTGCACTTCATCACGCTCAACAACTCGACCGCGACGCTCGAAATCTACGAGAATCTCGGACTGCACGAGCAGTCGTGATCGGCCGTACCCGCCCTGAGCCGGGGCGGCGGCCGAAGGAGAGGGGCGGGCATGGGCTGGACGGTCCTCTATATCGCGTTCGGCATTGTCGCGCTGTGGCTCCTCGGTGAGGTGCTGCTGCAGTACAAGGCGCGTCTTCGATGGCGCCTGCTCGCCTTCGGCGGGTTCCTGGGCGTGGTCGTCGGGGTGCTGATCCCGTCCGTCGCGGTGATCGCTCTGGGGACGGTCGCCTTCGCGGTCGGGCAGACCTATGTGACGCTCTCCTTCCGCCAGGGCTTCTCCACCGGCTGGGCGATCGGGGGCCGTCCGGGCGCGAGCCGCCGCCGCAAGGACGAATCGCACGAGCCCGTGCTTGAGGTCTCCGGACTGGAGGAGACCTCCCCTGGTTACGCGGCGGGCGGTCCCCCCACCCTGCCGCCCGAGCCGGTCTACGCTCCGGAGCCGATGCCGGACGACACCGGCCAGTACGGCGTCTACCGCGACAGCGCCCAGGACGTGCCGCCCCCGCAGCCGGCTGGCCAGCAGTACGGTCAGTACGACGGCGCCTTCGACCCCTACTACGCCCAGTCGCAGCCGGGCGGCCAGGACACGGCGGCCGGGCAGCAGTACGACTACGGCACCGGGCAGCAGCAGTACACGGCGTACTCCGACCCTTATGTGGGCGGGCAGCAGTACAGCACCTACGACGCCTACGACAGCTTCGGCAACCAGCAGCAGGCCGGCCCCGATCACTACTACGCCCCGGCGCCGGTGGACACGCCCCCGGGCGGTGTCTGGGTCCCGCACCAGCGCGAAGCCGAGCCGCAGCCGCCCCAGGATCCGTCGGCGCCGTACGGCTATGACCCGGCGTACAACGAGCAGCAGCAGTACCGCTACTGACGCCTGACCGGCGAACCCCTCCCCGCAGGACCCCCCGCTGCCCGGGACGCCGTGATCCCGCCGGACGGGGACGCGGGCCCCATGCCGTCCGGCGACCGGACGGAGCGGGGTGCGGGCCGCCGTACGCTCACCGGGAGCCCCGGAATCCCGCGCCCTCCACGATCAGGCCCGCCACCAGCGCCCCCGACATACCGGCATGGGCCAGGCCGCCGCCCGGGTGGGAGTGGCCGCCCACCAGATACAGACCCGGCAGCCGGGTGGTGTTCGCCGGGTGGAGGTGGCGGCCACCGGGCCCGGCCAGCGCGGGCGCCGGTATCGGACCCGTATCGGCGGGCGACAGGACCTCCCGCCACAGCAGGCGCTCCCGTATCTCCGGCACGCCGCCTGCCACCGGGCCCGCGGTGTCGATCAGCACCTCCGCGTACCGCTCGCACAGCGCCCGGTCGGTCCAGTCCACCGCGCCGCCGTGCCCGGCGACCGTCGCCGAGAGGGTGATCGCCTCATGGGCGTCGTCCGGGCGTGTCCGAGGGTCGTCCGGACGCAGCACGGTGACCGTGGGCCGCTCGGCGATCCGGCCGCCGAAGACGGCCCCGGCCTCAGCCCCGGTGTCGGGGGAGTGCACCACACTGCGGTGGGCCGTGGGCCGCCCCCGGCCGCGCAGCGCCAGCAGCACGGTGAACCTGCCGGGCAACCGCCCCCCGCCCGCGCCCCCCTGGGGCCGTACATCCTCGTCGTGCCACAGCTCACGCCCGGCCGGCGGCACCACACCCGCGCCCGCCACCACATGGTCCGCCTCGGTGACCGAGCCGTCCGCCAGCTCCACCCCAGCGGCCCTGCCGTCCTTCTCGACGACCGAGACGACCTCCGCGCCGAAGACGAACTCCACCCTGCGGGCCCGGCACCGCTCGTACACCGCACGGGCCAGCTCCCGCAGTCCGCCCTCGACATACCAGCTGCCGAATGTCTGCTCCATGTACGGCAGCAGGGCGGCCCCCGCCGGGGCGTGCCGGGGATCCAGCCCGTACCCCAGCGCACAGCTCTCGAAGAGGGCCCCCAGCCGGGGGTCGGCCAGCTCCCAGGACCCCACCTCGGCGACCGTCGACGCCTGTCGGGCGCGCAGCACTCTGCGGCGGCGCGGCGCCGGGTACGGATCGCGCTCCAGGATCCGCCAGTCCGGCCGCAGCGGCTCCTCCAGCAGCGGCCGGCGCGAACGCTCCCAGGCGTCCCCGGCCCGGCCCAGGAAGTCCCCCCACCGCTCACCCGCCCCCGCGCCGAGCGCCGACTCCAGCGCGGAGACGATTCCCGCGCGCGAGGCGTTCGGCAGGGCCACCTCGGTGCCGTCGGCGAACAGATGCCGGCTCGCGGGGTCGACCTGCGCCAGGCCGACGCACCGCTCCAGCGGCTCCTTGCCCGTCTTCAGAAACAGATCCCGCCACACGGCGGGCAGATGCAGCAGACCGGGACCCGTGTCGAAGACGAAGCCGTCCCGCTCGACCGAGCCCAGCGCGCCCCCATATCCCGGCGAGCGCTCGTACACCATCACCCGGTGGCCTGCCACGGCCAGCCGGGCAGCAGCCGCCATGGCGCCCATCCCGGCGCCGATCACCGCAATCCGTGCCATGCGTGCGACTCTATCGACCCCCACTGACAGTCACCCCGGGGGCCGACCGCCCGCCCCGGTGACCGCCGCCAGCCGTTTCTCCTCCCGGCGCTGTGCCCTGCGCCGCCAGAACCGCCGGATCTTCTTCGCGAGGAGGATCACTATGACGATGCCCAGCACCAGCAGTGTCCCCGCGATGATCGCGGCGGGCAGCGGGTGGAAGATCGCGAAGGTGACGATCCCGGCGACGCCGAGATCCTCCGCCACGCTCACGGCGATATTGCTGAAGGGCTCGGGCGATGTGTTCACCGCCATCCGGGTCCCTGCCTTGACGAGGTGGCTCATCAGCGCGGTCGAGCCGCCCACCGCCCCGGCCGCGATCTCCGGCAGCGAACCGCTCTGACCGGCGAGCAGCGCGGCCACGACCGCGCCCGTCACCGGACGGATCACGGTGTGGACCGAGTCCCATATGGAGTCGACGTACGGGATCTTGTCCGCCACCGCCTCGCACAGGAAGAGCACTCCGGCCACGATCAGGACATCGGTGCGCTGCAAGGACTCGGGCACCTCGTCGGTGAGGCCGGTGGCCCCGAAGACGCCCAACAGCAGGATCACCGCATACGCGTTGATCCCGCTGGCCCAGCCGCTGGTGAAGACGAGAGGGAGTACGGACACGGACGCGATGGTAACCAGGCGCCGGTCCCGGCGGATGAGGAGGAGCCCTGAGGACTGAGTAGGTGTACCTAGTCAGGGAGATGAGTACGCGGGCGGATGGGGTCCCACCTGCGATGACGGGAGAGTGGAGACCACGGAGGGGGACGCGGCGCCGACACCGCCGACACGGGGCGGCGGAACGGCGCGGCTCCCCCGACGGACCGGGGGCGTACGACGGGGAGCCCTCACATCGAGGGCTCCCCGGCACTACGGGGGGCTCAGAACCGGGGGAACGGGGGAAGCGGGGGATCGGGGGGTACGGGGGAACAGCACGGGGGACCGGGTGGGGTGTGCCGGTCCGGTCGGAGTCCGGGGGGATCGGGTTCCGACCGGACCGGCACCTTCATGTGTGCCCCGGGTCCCCGCGCCCCCCCGCGTGCCCTGCGTGCCCCGCGTCTCCGCCCCCCCCCCCCCCCGGGGGCCCGCGGCGCCCCGCCCCCCGGGCGCCCCCGGGGCCGCCCCGCGCCGGCG
>NZ_JBSGUP010000533.1:0-5748 GCF_053607985.1 Streptomyces sp. NPDC055078 | reverse complement strand
GCCCTGGCCCTCCCTAGACCACCCGGGGCGGGCCATCCGCCCGTACGACCTGGATGTCCAGCTCGATACGGAGCGTGGCGCCGATGGTGGCGATGCCGTGAGCGACCATCTTCTGCCAGGTGAGGGTGAAGTCCTCGCGATGCAGTTCGGTGACGGCCTTGCAAGCCGCGCGCGGCTCGCCCTCCATGCCGGTGCCCAGGCCCAGGTAGCTGGTGTCCAGCTTCACCGTGCGGGAGACGCCGTGCAGGTCCAGCACCCCCGTCACACCCCAGTGTGAGCCGCCCCGGTGCACGAAGTCGCCGCCGCTGAAGCGCACGTACGGATGGACGGCGACATCGAGGAAGTCTCCGGACCGCAGGTGGTCGTCCCGCATCCGGACCCCGGTGTCGATGCTGTCCGCCTCGATGGAGACCTCGACCCGGGAGTCCCGCATCTGCTCGGCGATCCACAGGCTGCCCGAGAAGCGGTTGAACCTGCCGTGGATCTCGGCCAGGCCGATGTGGCGTGCGATGAACCGTACGGCGGTGTGGTTCGGATCGATGTCCCACCGGCCCGGTTCGGGGACGGGCGGCGCCGGGGCCGCGGCCAGGTCGATCACCCCGGCCGGGAACCACTCCCCCGCGAGCACCCGGACCGGAACGCGGCGTGGCTGAAAACCGTCACATGCTACCGACAGCTGGTAGGTGCCAGGCGGCACGGCCGCGGTGAACAGCCCGTACGCGTCGGTGCCGCCCTCCGCCACGGACCGCCCCGCCTCGTCCAGCACGGTGACCGCGGCACGTATCGGCAGCCCCACCGGGTCGACCACCTGGCAGTCCACCCGCCCGGCCCCTTCGGGCAGCGGTAGCCACCCATGCCCGGACGCTCCCCCGCCCCCGGTGTTCCCGCGCCGCCGCCGCAACAAGCTGAACACATTCGCACCCTTCGCCGTCATGTCCGAAAATCGCCCCCCACCTTGACAGGCTTCAACGGACCTGACGTCAGGTGCCCGCAATACGGACTAGTAACGTCCACACTTCACGCATCTTCGGAATGTTTTATTCCGAATTCGGCGGGTGATCCGGCGGTGGAGCCGGTCGCTGCCGGGACCGCAGAGACCCCCGGCCCCATGGAACGGCCGAAGCCGCTCGGCGCCGGCACGCAGACAGGCACGCAGACAGGTCAGAGGGGCTGGAGCCGGGTGCGCAGCAGGCAGAACTCGTTGCCTTCCGGGTCGGCCAGGACGTGCCGGCTCTCGGTACCGGTCTGGCCGACGTCGACGGGCCTGGCGCCGAGAGCGAGCAGCCGCTCCAACTCGGCGTCCTGGTCTCGGTCGGTGGCGTTGACGTCGATGTGCAGTCGGAGCTTCCCGGTCCGAGGGGCGCTGCTGGGGCTGAGGACGAGGACGGGCCCCGGGCCACCGAAGCCGGCACCGGGCGGCCCGATCTCGATGCTTCCGTCGTCCTCCCGGCCGAGTTCGACGTAGTCGAGGACCCTGCCCCAGAACTCGGCGAGCCGCTCGGGGTCGGCGGCGTCGATGACCAGTTCGCTGATGCGGCATGCCATACCCGTCAGTCTACGTAGACCACCCGGGAATCGGCCGTCGGCCGCGTGCGCACCGTTGGGCGGCGCGCGCCGCGATCCCGGTCGCGGCCGTGCCTGGCTCACCCGCCCTCGGGACAGGGGCCGTGCGAATGTGCTGGAGCTTCACCCGACCGGGCTGTGTTCCCCGTTTCTCCGACCACCGTCCGTAACGACCCATCAGTGTTGCGCCATGGAGGTTCGGGGATCTCGTCCGGTCAAGGCCAAGGGCACGCCCATGGGCGAGGAGGAGGCGTATCGTACGGCCGCTGAGGATCTGCCCGTGCACGGAGTGTCCGCGGTGCCCGCCGCACGCGGTGGCACCGGACCGAGGCCGACCGGGATCGCCGTGGGGGTGCCTTGGGCACCGCTGCGCGGCAGTGTTCTCGGCTACGTCGGGTTCGGGCCCGATGCCCGGCTCCCCTTGCTACAGAAGGTTCTGCCGGCGGCGGCGGTCATAGTGGTCCTCAGTTTCGACACCGGCTCACGACTGCGCTCACCTGCCGGCGCGGTGAACATGTCCCCGGTATCGGTCATCGGCCTGCACGACGGTCCCGCCCTGGTGGAACACAGCGCCTGGCCCTGCGGTGTGGCCGTCGGTCTGACCCCGCCCGCCGCCCACACCGTGTTCGGCGTGGCGATGCGCGAGCTGGCCCACACCTACACCGGTCTCGACGATCTGCTCGGCGAACAGGCGTGGTGGCTGCTGGAACAAATGGCGCAAGCCCCGTCGTGGAACGCGCGCTTCCGTGTGCTGGACCGGCAACTGGCGCAGTGGCTGCGAAACGGCGCTACGGCGGAGGCCAGGGTTGTCCACGCCTGGCAGCGACTGCGCCGGACCGCCGGCCGGCTGCCCATCGGCTCGCTGGCCGACGAACTCGGCTGCAGCCGGCGTTATCTGGAGAAGCGCTTCAGCGAACACGTGGGCCTTTCGCCCAAGACCGTCGCACGGGTCTGGCGATTCCAGCACGCGGCACGTCTGCTGGGCGCACCCGGCCATTCCCTGGCGGAGATCGCCTACCTGTGCGGCTACTGCGACCAGGGGCACCTCAACCGCGAGTTCCGTGCACTGGCGGGATGCACGCCCACCGAACTCCAGCCACCGCGACCGGCACTGTAGCGGTCTCGAAGCCGCCGGGCACGAACATCGCCCCCGTTCGCATTCGTCCAAGAGACCGGCCCCTGCCCGCATCTACCGTTCCGGGAAGCACCACAGAAACACCCGGTACCGGCCATCCCGGCGTCCGCACAGGCCGTAGGGCGGCCTACCGACGTCCAGCGGATACCGGACCGTTTTCCCGTCACACCGCCGAGGAGTGACGGACGTTCGGAGAACACCTCGGAGCTAGGGGAGATCCCGTGAACAGTACTGAGAAGCCACGCAAAACAGCCCTCCGCGCCTTCCCGGCCGGTACGGCCGTACGGAAGAAGCTGACCACCGGGCTCATGGCGGCCGCCTTGGCCGCCGCGACGCTCATCCTGCCCGCGACCACCACCGCATCCGCGTCGGAGACCCGCGTCACGGGCACCCAGGGCGTGTACTACTACACCGGGGGCGACGTCCGGGCCAGGGCCTGGAGTGACTGCCGCAACGGCTGGACCTGCTTCTTCACCGAGTACGACGGCGGCGGCGCCATGTGGCGGGTGCCCAGCTGCGGCCGCCACGTCGTCCCGGCCGCCTTCAACGAGCGCCTCACATCCGGCTGGAACCGCACCCCCACCGTCATCGACCTCTATCTCCACGGCAACTTCACCGGCTTCATGGGCGGCGTACCGGGCCACTGGCAGGGCAACCTCGCCCCGTCCGACAACGACCGCACCAGCTCCGTCGACGCCCGCTGCTGACCGAAAAGAACGTCAGGCCCCGGGTCACGCCAACTCTCCGGCACGGCCCGGGGCTTCAGCTGACCGCGCCGGGGGCCCCGCACGGCCCTGCGACGTGCGACGGCGGGGCCGCCGCTGACCGGGTGCCCTGCGGCGGCGCTGCGCACCGAATCCCCGTTCCTGTGAGGTCAAACACTGTTCAAACATCCCGTTGGCTAGCGTCTGCGACGACCAGTCGGCAAGGAAGGGAACAGTTCGTGGGCATCATGAACCGGAAGGGGAGCGCTCTCGCCACCGCGGTGGCGGGGGCGCTGATAGCCACGGGGGTCACACAGGCGGTCGCCGCGCCAACCCCCGGGCCGGACCTGAGAGCGGATGTGAACCGGGACGGCCGGGTCGACGTGCGGGGCGGCTCCGACACGGAGGGGGAGGACACCTGGACGACATCGCGCGGGGCGATCGTCCTGCCCAACATCGACGACGACACCAAGCGCTGCCCCAAGGACGACGCCCGGGGCGAGCCCTTGTCGGAGGCCAGGCTCATCGCGTGCAACGACGCCGCGGACGGCGTCGTCAACGGCCCCGAGGACGCACGTGATCTGGCCCGCATCCGCAGTGTCCCCCTGCCCGGCGCGGCGGCGGACGCGACCGGCAGCGTCCGGGCCGTGGGCCCCGGGGCGTCGCAGGCCCGGGTGTTCGTCAAGCGCTCCGGCCGCTGGGTCCAGTTGCGGCCGGACGACCGGCTGACCGCCGCCGAGGTCCGGGGCGGAGTGGAACTGGGCGTGGAGGCGAAGGACGTGCCGCGTGACTCCGCCGTCTGGGACGGGCGGATCACCTTCCGGCTGAGCGTCTCGCAGCGCGGTTCCACCGCTTCCGACGACGTCACACTGCGGGTGGCACCAGTGCTCACCCACCATCACCTGCAGAAGGCGGAGCAGGTGCTGGTCGCCGAGCTGCCGGGCCGGACCGCGCTGGCCAGGTTGCAGCGGAAGTTCGTCAGGGACCTCGACAGGATCGTCCGGGACGCGGGCATCCGCAAGCCGCTGGGGAAGCTCACCGACTACGGGGACCCCTGGGTGCAGGACTTCTTCGAGCCCGGCTACGCGACCATGCCGGCGCCCGGCGGGAAGACCCACGCCATGCGGGTGCTGATCCGCTCGACACAGGACCGTGAGGCGGGCCGGGAACTGTACGAGAAGCTGCGCGGCCCCGGGGTGGGCGTGATCGAGGCCGGGAAAATGGAGCCGGACGGGGACTGGTCACTGAACTCCATGGGCAACCTGGAGACGATCCCGCCCCACCGGCACGCGGGCAAGGACTTCCCCGCCGGGCGGATCATCATGGGACACCGGAAGGACTCCGGCGACAAGCCGTCGCGGGCGATGCGCGCGTTCCTGTCCGCCCAGGGCATGCAGTCGCCGCTGCTGCTCGACACCTCGTGGCTCGCGGTCGGACACGTCGACGAGTTCGTCCAGTTCCTGCCGGCCAACACCCCGCGCGGCTGGCGGATCGGCATCGCCGACCCGGACCTGGGCATCGAACTGCTGCGCGATGCACAGCGCGACGGGCACGGCGGCAAGAAGATGTTCTCCGTACCCGACCAGGAGGCCAGTCCGCCCACCCCGAAGGAAACCATCAACGATGTACTCGGCTCGCGGGAGTTCCTGGCCGACAACAAGCTCGCGGCCGACCGGATCAGGGCGAACCTGGAGATCCTGAAGCGGGAGACGGGCATCACCGACTCCGAGATCGTCCGGGTGCCTGCCCTGTACAGCGCGGGTGCACAGCCCCTCGCGTCCGGCGATTCCGCGGTGACCGGCGTCCGCGAACTGCGGCGGCTCGGCCCTGAGGGATGGGGCGGGAAGAGCCAGCTGTACGGGCAGAAGCGGGAGCAGAAGCCGCGGGCGCGCGGCGGGGCGCCGGAAACGCCCCGGACGGCCGCGTACGTGCCCGGCGCGGTCAACGGCGTCCTGCTGAGCCCCAACCGCTATCTGGCCCCGAAGCAGTGGGGCCCGGTGATCAACGGCCGGGACGTCTTCGGGCAGGCGGTGAGCGCCGCGTACCGCAAGGCCGGGTTCACCACGGTGTACCTCGACGACTGGTACACGTATCACCTCGGCATGGGCGAGGTGCACTGCGGGACGAACACGCTCCGCGCGACCTCCTCGTGGTGGCGCGCCCGCGGCTGACCGCCGCTGACACCGGCTGCGCACCCGGTTGCGCATCCCGTCGCTCATCCGGCCGCCGTCCCGCACCTCGGGGCGGCGGCCCCCGTCAGGTGCGTTCCCGGAGTCCTGCCCGAAGCCGGGGATCCTGACGGGCCCGGCGGGCGTGAGTCTGAGGTTCGCGGCTTCGAGATCGCGG
>NZ_JBSGUP010000532.1:0-5780 GCF_053607985.1 Streptomyces sp. NPDC055078 | reverse complement strand
GGACACGAGCGGCCCTTCCCGCCCTGCTTCCGTCCGCCCCATCACCAGCACCGCGCGGAGGGACCGACCGTCGATCTCGCTCGGAGGAACGCGTGGCCATCCCTTGGCGCCGGCTCGCCGGCCGGCACCCCCGCCTTGTCGAGGCGGCCTTTCTGCTGCTGCTGTACGCCGCCACCAGCAACCGGTACCGGCGGGCCGGTACCGGCGCCGTCTGGTGGCCCGGGTTCGCCCTGGCGGCGCTCACCTGTGCCTGCCTGCTGGCCCGTCACCGCCACGCCGGTTCGGTGGTGGTCATGACCACCGTCGCCACCGCCGTCGTCGGCGGCCTGGGCAGCATGTTCGGCCCGCTGCTCCTGCTCCCGGTCATCGTCGCCCTGTACGCACTCGCCCTGCGCTCCTCGCGGCGGACCATCCGGGCCCACTGCCTCTTCGCCGTCCTCGTGCTCCTGCCCGTGGCCCTGCATGCGAGCCAGGACGGCGAGCCCTTGGCGGACCAGGCGGTGAGCCTCGTCTTCTGGGTCCTGCTGCCCGTCGTATACGGCGCGGCGGTACGGTCGCGCCGCGCGTATCTGGACGCCGTACACGCACGTGCCGAACATGCCGAGCGCACCCGGGAGACGGAAGCCCGCCGCCGTGTCATCGAAGAACGCGTCCGCATCGCCCGGGAACTGCACGACGTCGTCGCCCACCACATGGCCCTCGCCAATGCCCAGGCCGGCACCGCCAAACACCTGTGGAGCACTCGCCCGCAACAGGCCAGAAGCATTCTGACCGACCTGATCGGTACCACGACGGCGGCTCTGCGCGAACTCCAGGCCACGGTCGGCCTGCTGCGTCAACCCGACGACACCAAGGAACTGCTCGAACCGGCCCCCGGCCTCGCTCTGTTGCCCGACCTCGTCTCCGCCTTCGCCTCTGCGGACCTGCGTCTCGCCGTTACCGCCGAGGGGGAGAGCCGCCCGCTGACGGCCGGTACCGACCTGACCGCGTACCGCATTCTGCAGGAGGCCCTGACCAACGTCGCCAAACACGCCGCGGTGGACACCGCGCACGTGCACCTCGCCTACACCCAGGACCGGTTGACGCTCACCGTCAGCAATGCCGGGAACCCGCTCCCGCCTCCGCGCGCGCCCGGCGGCGGATTCGGTCTCATCGGCATGCGCGAACGCGCCCACTCCGCGGGGGGCCGCCTCACCGTCGGCCGCCGTTCCGACGGCAGCTACGCCGTCGTGGCAGAACTTCCCATCCAGCCTTGATCCCTTGGAACTCCCATGACGATTCGCGTTCTGATCGCCGACGACCAGGCCCTGCTGCGTGCGACCTTCCGTGTACTGATCGACTCCTGCGACGACCTCGAAGTCGTCGACGAAGCCATCGACGGACAGCAAGCCCTTGCCCTCGCCCGCGTCCACCGCCCGGACGTCGTCCTCATGGACATCCGCATGCCAGGCACCGACGGCCTTACCGCGACCGCGGCCATCTGCGACCACCCCGGCCTGCACGCTACCCGGGTACTCGTCCTCACCACGTTTCAGACCGACGAACACGTCGCCCGAGCCCTGCGCCTGGGCGCGAGCGGATTCCTCGGCAAGAACGCCACCGCCGACGAACTCCTCGACGCGATCCGCACCGTCGCCGCGGGGGACGCACTCCTGTCCCCAGCCGCCACCCGCTCATTGATCACTCGCTTCCTGTCCGCTCCGCACCCGGCCGCCGACGCACCCGAGTCCGAAGGCATCGCCGGCCTCACTCCCCGGGAGCGCGAAGTCTTCAGCCTGGTGGCAGCGGGCAGATCCAACGCCGAGATCGCCGATGAACTCATCCTCAGCCCACTGACTGTCCGCACGCACGTCCAGCGCGTCAAAACGAAGATGAACGCACGCGATCGTGCCCAGCTCGTCGCCTTCGCCTACCAATCCGGCACGGCCCGCCTACGGCAATGGGAGGAGCCTCGCGTTCTCCGGACAAGGATCTGACCTCACTCATGAAACGAGTCACGCTCTCTCAGCGTGGGGAGGTGCGGGTCCAGGTGCTCACGGCCTGGTTCACGGTGGTGAACTGTGCGCCGTGTTCCTTGGCCCGGTGGATGATCCGTTCCAGGATCCGGATGCGTCCGGCGCGGCCGATGGACTGCGGATGGAAAGTCTGGGTGAACACGCCGTGAGGTACTTCCTCCACCATGAAGTCGAGATCGCCCAGCCAGCGGTTGGCCAGCCCGTCCACGTCGGTGGACGCGGGCATGAGCATCGGTGGGGCGAGGGCGAATTCCATGAAGGGGAAGTCGTCGAGGGTCCAGGAGACGGGTACCTCGACCAGGTCGAGTTCGCGCCCGAACTCGACGGCCCGGTCGGTGTGGATGATGTCGCCGGTGCGGCAGCGGTAGAGCTCGAAATCGTGGGCCATCATGCTGCTGTCATAGACGAATCCGTAGTCGGTCAGCAGCCTCGTGGAGTTCGGGGAGAGGTCGAACGCGGGTGACCGGTAGCCGGCCGGGCGGACGCCGAGTACCCGGTCGAGGGCGTCGAGGCCACGATCGAGGACCTTTGCCTCTGCGGCCTCGTCCAGGCTGGTCGGCCCTTCGTGCGCGTATCCGTGATGCCCGATCTCATGGCCCGCGTCGCGGATGCGCTTGCACACGTCCGGGTAGGTGTCGGCGTCCAGGCCGGGGATGTACCAGGTGGAGGTGACTCCTTCGCGTTCCAGGAGGTCGAGGATGCGCGGGGTCGCGACGTTCGCCGCGAATTCGCCGCGTGAGACGTAGGTCGGTGTGGACAGGCCCATGGTGCCCAGCCACACGGAGATGGCGTCGAAGTCGAAGGTCAGGCAGACGGTCGGCTTGCTCATGGCATGGATCTCCTTGATCGGGATGCTCGGTGGCGGTTTCAGTGGGAGGGCCAGGCCCGGTAGCGCTCCGCGCGTCGGCGGCGGTCCGCGAAGGTCGTCGCGGCGCCCGTCCTCCGGTTCTCGGCGAGCCGCTGGAGATCGACATCGGCGACGGCGACGGCGTCGACATTGGCGGCGGTCTCGGCGAGCACCCCGTTGTCGGGCCAGCCGGTGTCGCAGGGCCCCAGGACCGCGCTGCGTGCCCAGGCGCCGGGCCACTGCCCCCGTGCCGGGCCCGCGACGCCGGAGTGCACGGTGTAGATCTGGTTCTCGACGGCACGGGCTGCCAGACAGTGGCGGACCCGCCAGAATCCGGCCTCGGTGAGCGTGAGTGAGGGGGTCAGGAGGATCTGCACGCCCTGCTCGGTCAGCGACGCGGAGCATTCGGGAATCTCGGATTCGTAGCAGATGTTCACGCCGACGATGCCGAAGGGGAGCTCAACGACCGCCATCTCGTCCCCCTCGCCGATGCCCAGAGAGAATTCGAGCGGGAAGAGATGGGTTTTCGCGTGCTCGTGCAGAAGCGTTCCGTCGGGTCCGAACAGGGGGGCGACGTTGAGCAGCCTGCCGTCGCCGGAGCGGACCAGGTGAGAACCGGCGAGAATGTGCTGCCGACGCTCCGCAGCCTCGCGGGCCATCATTTCGCGGTACTGGTCGGCGAACCGCACTGTCTGGACAGCGGGCTCCAGATCCACGGCGTCACGCCAGCCGGGCGCGGCGGTCATGAGCTCGAATGTGATCAGTTCGGGAAGTACGACAAGGTCGGCGCCCGCCGCCCGGTCGAGCAGTTCCCGTACATGTGCGGAGAATTCCTCGAAGTCGGCGACGTCACGGAATGCGGAAGTGCAGCTGGCGATCCTGGGCATCGGGTTCTCCCTTGAATCCGGTCGATGCCCGCATGGTGTCAGCGAGTCGATCCGGATTCGTCGGTCAGATGACCGACACGGGGACCCGGCCGGTCCCGCGTACAATGTGTCGATGAGAAGGTATCCGGCCGGTTTGTCCGAGGCGATCGCCTCGGTATCCCGCGGGGGTGAGATCCGGGAGCGCCACCGTGGCGAGATCACGGAGTATTCAGGTCTGGTCGGCTACCTCCGTGCGGCCGCCCGGCTCGACCTGTCGGCTCCTCTGTGCTTCGTCTGGGACGCAGCTCCTGACACAGCCGTCACGGGATCAACCGATACGGGTCACCAGATTCTGCATATCCGCGTCTCTCCCGCCGGCCGTCCGAACGGAGGCTGCCACATCGAGGTCCGGCCGCTCGGAGCCGAGGAGCGTTCCGGGCTCACCGGACGGGAACTGCAGGTGCTGACCCTCCTCGCCTGCGGGCTGACGAACCCCGCCATCGCCACCCGCCTCGCCGTCTCCCGGCGTACGGCCGCCACACACGTCGAGCGGCTTCTGGGCAAGCTGGGCGTCACCAGCCGCGCGGCGGCGACGGCTGTCGCGTTCGACCGGGACCTGCTCACTCTCCCCGTCCAGGGCCGACTGGACGGCCTTCCGCCGCTCAGCCTGCTGAGCCTTGAGGCAGCGGTACGCGGCACCGCGGGCGCGGTTCCCGCTGCCGCGGCTCCACGGCGCCGCATCACGCGCCCCCGTCCACTGATGATCGGCGCCGTCTACCCGTCTGCCGGTGACTGGCTCGGTGACGGCCTTCAGATGGAACAGGGCACCAGACTTGCCGTGGACGAGATCAATGACCGAGGCGGAATCGCCGGCCGCAGGATCGAACACATTCCGCTCAGAATCAATATTCAGGACCCCAGGGCAGTACAGCACGCGATCGAACAGCTCGTCGGCGAGGACGTCGACGCCATCACGACCGGGTACACGTTCCAGAGGTCCCGCGGTTCACTCGTCGCGCAATTCCTCCCCGCAGCCTCGGCCGGGTATCCACTGCTGCATCATTCGACTTCAGCCAGCGCCGCCGATCTGATCGCCGAGGAACCCGATAAATTCGGCAACATCTTCCAGGTGTGTGGTCGGGAGAGCATCTACGGAATCGGCTTCATCCGCACATTGACCATGTTGCGTGACTCCGGTGCATGGCAGCCGTCCTCGGACAGACTGCAGATATTCGACACCGACGACACAGACATGAGAACGTTCACGGCGTCCGCGACCGACGCGGCCGAGCGCGCCGGGTGGCGACTTTCCGTCGACCGCATCAGTTCCGTATCGCCGAACTGGTCCGGCGTCATCGGCAAGATCCACGACCTGGACCCTTCCGCTGTCATGATCGCCCAATTCTCCGCGCCTCACCTGGCCGGCTTTGTCCGCACGTTCCGGCAGGAGCCGTCCAACGCCCTGCTCTACGCGCTGTACTCGCCGTCGGTACCCCTGTTCCTGGACCGGGCCGACGCCAGCGCCGAAGGGCTGCTCTGGGCAACCGTAAGCGGGCTCTATGCAGATGATTTCGGGCACGGCTTCGAGCGGCGTTTTCGTCGGCGTTCCGGAATGAAGTCCGGAATGTCCAGTGCCGGAATACGCTACGACATGGTTCACCTTCTGGCCGCCGCGTGGGCGCAATGTGATTCCCCGCACGATGCCAAGGAAGTCAACCGCGTCCTGCGGCGAATTGTCCATCGCGGGGTGAACGGCTCCTACCACTTCGGCACCCCCGACCAGACCAACCTTGTCTACCCGGATCAGACCGCCGACCCGTCCATCGCCCAGGCCCACCTCGTTTACCAGATCCAGGACGGCCACCACCACGTCATCGCCCCGGCGCCGTACTCCACCGCGCCCTTTCGCCCGCCCGCGAACACCTAGGGCGCGGGCCGCGCGGCGGCACACCGGCCGGGCAGCCCCTCGACTGGGGCGTGTCTGGTGGATCAGGCTGGGTCAGTGAGCGGGGTCTGGTTGGGGTCTCCCCAGGCCCGTCAGGGCCGTGGGGA
>NZ_JBSGUP010000531.1:0-5783 GCF_053607985.1 Streptomyces sp. NPDC055078 | reverse complement strand
TTGGGCTCTGATCCGCCCTACCCCCCCAAAGCCCCCTACAGGCCCCTTTAATCGTGCAGTCCCGACGTGACCCCGGAGCGGACCCCGGCCCCAACCCCGAACCGCCCCGGGCCCAGCCCAAGACCCCGACACCAGAACACCGGCCCCAACCCCGGACCGCCCAGGACCCCGCACCACACCACCGCACCGAGCACACCGGGCCGGAGCCGGGTGCGCGTTGTCAGGGCTGGAGGCGGGAGATGTCGCGGACCGCGCCCTTGTCGGCGCTGGTGGCCATGGCGGCGTAGGCGCGGAGGGCGGCCGAGACCTTGCGGTCGCGGTTCTTGGGGGCGTAGACACCGCCGAGTGCCTCGCGGCGGGCGGTGAGTTCGGCGTCGGGGACCAGAAGCTCGATGGTGCGGTTGGGGATGTCGATGCGGATGCGGTCGCCGTCCTGGACCAGCGCGATGGTGCCGCCGGAGGCCGCCTCGGGGGAGGCGTGGCCGATGGACAGGCCCGAGGTCCCACCGGAGAAGCGGCCGTCGGTGACCAGCGCGCAGGACTTGCCGAGGCCGCGGCCCTTGAGGAAGGAGGTGGGATAGAGCATCTCCTGCATACCCGGGCCGCCCTTGGGGCCCTCGTAGCGGATGACGACGACGTCACCCTCCTTGATCTCCTTGCGGAGGATCTTGTCGACGGCCTCGTCCTGGGACTCGCAGACGACGGCCGGGCCCTCGAAGGTCCAGATCGACTCGTCGACGCCCGCGGTCTTCACGACGCAGCCGTCGACCGCGAGGTTGCCCTTGAGGACGGCGAGGCCGCCGTCCTTGCTGTAGGCGTGGGCCGCGTCCCGGATGCAGCCGCCCGCCGCGTCCGTGTCGAGGGATTCCCAGCGCTCGGACTGGGAGAACGCCTCGGCGGAGCGCTTGCAGCCGGGGGCCGCGTGCCACAGTTCGAGCGCCTCGGGCGACGGGGAGCCGCCGCGGACGTCCCAGGTCTCCAGCCACTGCTTGATCGACGGGGAGTGGACGGTGTGCACGTCCTCGTTGAGGAGGCCGGCGCGGTACAGCTCGCCCAGGAGCGCGGGGATGCCGCCGGCCCGGTGGACGTCCTCCATGTAGTACGTGCCCCCGGGGGCGACGTTCGGGGCGACCTTGGCCAGACAGGGCACCCGGCGCGAGACGGCGTCCATGTCGCTCAGGCCGTAGTCCAGTTCGGCCTCCTGCGCGGCGGCCAGCAGATGGAGGATGGTGTTGGTGGAGCCGCCCATGGAGATGTCGAGCGCCATGGCGTTCTCGAAGGCCGCGCGGGTGGCGATGTTGCGCGGCAGGACGGTGTCGTCGTCGTTCTCGTAGTACCGCTTGGTGATCTCGACCACCGTACGGCCCGCGTTCTCGTACAGCGCGCGGCGGGCGGTGTGGGTGGCGAGGACCGAGCCGTTGCCCGGCAGGGAGAGGCCGATGGCCTCGGTCAGACAGTTCATGGAGTTGGCCGTGAACATGCCGGAACAGGAACCGCAGGTCGGGCAGGCGTTCTCCTCGATACGGAGGATGTCCTCGTCCGAGATGCTCTCGTCGACCGCGTCGGCGATCGCGTTGACCAGGTCGAGCTTGCGGACGGTGCCGTCGACCAGGGTGGTCTGTCCGGCCTCCATCGGGCCACCGGAGACGAAAACGGTGGGGATGTTGAGGCGCAGGGCGGCGTTCAGCATGCCCGGGGTGATCTTGTCGCAGTTGGAGATGCAGATCAGGGCGTCGGCGCAGTGCGCCTCGACCATGTACTCGACGCTGTCGGCGATCAGATCGCGCGAGGGCAGGGAGTAGAGCATTCCGCCGTGGCCCATGGCGATGCCGTCGTCGACCGCGATGGTGTTGAACTCACGCGGGACGGCTCCCGCCGCCTTGATGGCCTCGCTGACGATCCGGCCGACCGGCTGGAGGTGGGTGTGGCCGGGGACGAACTCGGTGAAGGAGTTGGCGACGGCGATGATCGGCTTGCCGATGTCCGCGCTGGCTACGCCCGACGCGCGCATCAGGGCTCGTGCGCCCGCCATGTTGCGGCCGTGGGTGACTGTGCGGGACCTCAGCTCGGGCATCGTCGCTCGCTCCTCGGTAGACGTTCGGTAGGGAAAGCGTACGCCCGGCGACCAAGATCTGGACTCGGCGTCCGGGATACGGGACGGAAGCCCAGGATTCGGTCAAACGGGATCCGGCCGACCAGGCCGAACAGGACCCGCGCCGGACCTGACCCAGCCCCGGGCAGCCCTGGCCCGGCCGGACCTGACCCCGGCCGGACCTGGCCCCAGGCAGACCAGGACCCCGCCGGTTCAGGACTCCGTCAGATAGCGCTGGAGCGTCGGCGCCACCATCGCCACGATCTCCTCCGGCTCCGCCGACGCCAGCGGCTCCACCTGGATCACATAGCGCAGGATCGCGATCCCGACCATCTGCGAGGCCGCCAGCTCCGCGCGGAACTTCGGGTCAGGCACGTCCAGCTCCACCGCGATCCGCTCCAGCAGCCGCCGCAGGACGAAGCTCCGCAGCACCTTCGCCGCCGCTTCGTGGGTGAGCGCGGAACGGACGATCGCCAGCAGCGGGGCCCGGGACACCGGGTTCTCCCACACGCCGATGAAGTAGCGGGCGAGGCGCTCGCCGATGCCGTCCGTGCCCTGTCCGAGGATCACCGGCAGGACCAGGACAGGTTCGAAGGACAGCTCGACGGCGGCGGCGAAGACCTCGTCCTTCGTACCGAAGTAGTGATGGACCAGCGCCGCGTCCACGCCCGCCGCGCGGGCGATGCCGCGCATGGTCGTCTTGTCGTAGCCCCGCTCGGCGAACTCCGTACGGGCCGCGTCCAGGATGCGTTCCCTGGCGCCGGAGCCCCCGGCCCCCGGCGTCCGGGCCGGGCGTCCGCGCCGCCGGGGCGGGGGCGGGGGCGGGGTCGTGCCGTCCGTCATGAGCTGCGCGCTCCCCGGGCCCCCGAGGGCCTGGACTGCCGGGTCCGCCGGGCCTGCTCGGCCGGCCCGGTCCGGCGGGCGGTGGCCAGATGGAGCCGGGTGAAGGCGAGGGCCTCGGCGAGGTCGGCCTCCCGTTCGGCCGCGGACATCGCCCGGCGGGTGTTGACCTCGACGACCACATGGCCTTCGTAACCGCTGTGCGCGAGGCGCTCCAGGAGTTCGGCGCACGGCTGGTCTCCCCGGCCGGGGACCAGATGCTCGTCCTTCGCCGAACCCTTGCCGTCGGCGAGGTGCACATGGCCGAGCCGGTCGCCCATGCGGTCGATCATCGCCATGGTGTCGATCCGGGCGGTGGAGGTGTGCGAGAGGTCGATGGTGAAGTGGCGGTAGTCGTCCTTGGTGACGTCCCACTCAGGGGCGTACGCGAGCATCTCGCGGTCCCGGTAGCGCCACGGGTACATGTTCTCCACCGCGAAACGGACATCCGTCTCGTCCGCCATCCGCCAGATGCCGCTGACGAAGTCCCGCGCGTACTGCCGCTGCCAGCGGAACGGCGGATGGACGACGACGGTGGACGCGCCCAGCTTCTCGGCCGCCGCCTGGGCGCGCTGAAGCTTGGTCCACGGGTCGGTGGACCACACCCGCTGGGTGATCAGCAGACAGGGCGCGTGGATGGCGTGCACCGGCACCCGGTGGTAGTCGGAGAGCCTGCGCAGCGCCTCGACGTCCTGGCTGACGGGGTCCGTCCAGACCATGACCTCGACTCCGTCGTACCCCAGGCGCGCGGCGATCTCGAAGGCCGTCGCCGTCGACTCCGGGTAGACGGAGGCCGTCGACAGGACAACCTTCGCCGCCGGGATACGCACCACTGGATCTGCCACGGGACACAGGGTACGGGCCCGTGCCGGGCCGTGTGAGCCGTGCTTCGGCCGACCGGCAGGTGCGCTGCCGGACAGGCCACCACCGGACGAGGCACCACCGGCCGACCGGGCCTATCCGACCGGGGCCTATCCGACCGGCAGATGCCGGCCGACCGGGCCTACCCGACCGGCAGATGGTCGAGACGGCGCAGGATCACGCCCTCGCGCAGCGCCCAGGGACAGATCTCCAGCTCCTGCGCGCCGAACAGCTCCATCGCGCCCTCCGCGACCAGGGCTCCCGCCAGCAGTTGCCGGGCCCGGCCCGCCGAGACCCCGGGGAGTTCGGCGCGCTGCTCGACCGTCATCGCGGCCAGCTTCGGCACCCACTGCCGCAGCGCCCTATGACTCAGCTCACGCTGTACGTACAGCCCTTCGGCGTCCCGCGCGGCCCCGGCGATCCGGGCGAGCTGCTTGAACGTCTTGGAGGTCGCCACGATGTGGTCGGGCTTCCCGAACCGGCTGAATTCACCGACCGTACGGGCGATCTCGGCCCGGACATGGCGGCGCAGCTCGCGTACGGCCTCCGGGGTGGGCGGGTCGCCCGGCAGCGCACCGGTCAGCCGGCCCGCGCCGAGCGGCAGGGAGACCGCGGCGTCCGGTTCCTCGTCGATCCCGTACGCGATCTCCAGGGAGCCGCCGCCGATGTCGATCACCAGCAGTTTGCCGGCGGACCAGCCGAACCAGCGGCGGGCGGCGAGGAAGGTGAGCCGGGCCTCCTCCTCGCCCGCGAGGACTTCGAGGTGTACGCCCGTCTCGGCCCTGATCCGGTCGAGCACCTGGTCGGCGTTGGTGGCTCCCCGGACCGCCGAGGTCGCGAAACTCAGCACTTCTTCGCAGCCCTGGTCCTCGGCGGCCCGTACCGCCCGGTGGACCGTCTGAACCAGCCGGTCGACACCCGCCGGGCCGATGGCGCCCTGGGCGTCGAGCAGTTCGGCGAGCCTCAGCTCCGCCTTGTGCGAGTGGGCGGGCAGCGGACGGGCGCCCGGGTGCGCGTCCACCAACAGCAGGTGCACCGTGTTCGAACCGACGTCGAGGACTCCGAGTCTCATGGAACGAACGCTACTGCGGTCGCGGACATACCCTGGCGGTGTGCCAAAGACGAAAAAGGCGAAGCCGGGCAAAGCCCAGCCCCCCATCTCAAAGAGCCTTACCGAGGACGAGAAGGGTCTGGACTTCCCCCGCGCATGGGTGGAGTTCCCCGACCCCGCCGACGACGAGCAGGTCTTCCGATGTGATCTGACCTGGCTGACCTCGCGCTGGAGCTGTGTTTTCGGCTCCGGCTGCCAGGGCATCCAGGCGGGCCGCGCGGACGACGGCTGCTGCACTCTGGGCGCGCACTTCTCCGATGACGACGACGAGAAGCGGGTCGCGGAACATGTAGCGCGGCTCACACCGGACCTCTGGCAGTTCCACGATGTGGGCACGGAGTCCGGCTGGGTGGCCACCGACGACGACGGAGAGCGCCAGACGCGCCGCTGGGAGGGTTCGTGCGTCTTCCAGAACCGTCCTGGGTTCGCCGGGGGCGCCGGCTGCTCACTGCACATCCTCGCGCTGCGGGAGGGGCGTGAGCCGCTGGAGACCAAGCCGGATGTCTGCTGGCAGCTGCCGGTGCGGCGGACGTACGACTGGATCGAGCGGCCGGACGACACCAAGGTGCTCCAGGTCTCGATCGGGGAGTACGACCGGCGGGGGTGGGGGCCGGGTGGCCATGACCTCCACTGGTGGTGCACATCGGCGACCTCGGCGCACGGGGCGGGGGATCCGGTGTATGTGACGTACCGGCCGGAGCTGACGGAGCTGATGGGGAAGGCGGCGTACGACGTGCTGGTGTCCCTGTGCGAGACGCGGCTGTCCTCGCAGCTTCCGCTGCTGGCGCCGCATCCGGCGGACGGGTAGCCCGGGGGCCCCGGGGCCCTGAGCTGGGCCCC
>NZ_JBSGUP010000530.1:0-5794 GCF_053607985.1 Streptomyces sp. NPDC055078 | reverse complement strand
GTTGCCGGGGAGGTACGGCAGATCCGCAGTGCCTCGGCGGCGCGGCTGTCCTCCTGGGACAGCAGCCCCCGCAGCAGGAGTTCGGCGGTGAGCTTCTTCGCCCCCTCCCTTCGTGCCTGCGCCATCGCGGTGCGCAGGGCCCGCGCCGCCGCGCCGGTGAGGCGGATGCCCTTGTCGCCGTCCTCCCCGAGCACGTCCCGGGACCGGGACTCGATGCTCCGGTCCGCGTCATCGGTACCGGTCCAGGCACCGGGCCGGTCCAGCCGGTCGCGCAGAACGGCCAGCAGCGCCTTCCTGGTCACCCCGGCGCCGGCGAGCGCGTCGGCCGCTTCCCCCTTGCTGTCGGTCACACCCGCCAGCAGATGCTCGGTACCGATCGAGTCCCCGGCGCCTGACCTGGCGCCCCGGGCCGACCCGAGGATCCCGACGGTGGTCCAGTCCGGTTCGACAGGGGCGGGGGCGGGGGCGGGGGTCTCCTGGTGATCACTGCTCATGGGGATCACTCTGCCGGTGGGCCCGGTCGGGCCGCGTCCGCCACCCGGCTGGGCCACCACCTCTCGTACGGCGTACACCGCGCGGCCCGGAGAACTGCCAACGGGTACTTGCGCGGCCGGAGGTGTGTGTGCATGAGCGCCCGGGGCGGACGCGTACCGGGGAGCTGGCCCGTGATCCGGCCGGGGGCGCCGTCGCCGCGTTGTCGGCTCAGGCCCCGAGCGCCGCCGTGAGGTCGACCTCGACGAGCTGACCGGGGAAGCCGAGCTGCGCCACGCCCAGCAGGGTGCTGGCGGTGGTGAACGCGGGCGCGATGGGTGAGTCGTTGAGCCGGAACCAGGCGGCGGCCAGGGCCTCGGCGTCATCGCTCGCGACATAGATCACCGAGCGGACCACATCCGCCGGCGTGGCGCCGACCGCGCCCAGAGCGGCGAAGGCGTTCGCCGCGACCTGGTCGATCTGGGCGTTGAGGTCGCCGTCGCCGACGAGGTCACCGGACGCGTCCAGGGGACACTGACCGGCGAGATAGGCCGTACGGCCCGCTTCGACAACGGTGATGTGGTGGTAGCCGGGGGTCTTGTGCAGCTGGTCGGGGTTGATCCGGGTGATACCGGGGTTGCTTCGGCTGACGTCGGGATTGCGTCGGGTGGTCTTGTCCGTCATACGTCCGAGTCTCGCCGCACGGCGGGCGGAGCGCATCGGGATTTCCCTCCCGGCACACCCCGCCCGCCCACGGGTTCATCCGCTGCGGACGCCGTGGAGTACGGCCGTCAGCCGCATCGCCGTGTCGAGATTGCACCGCCCGAGATCAACGAGCGGATAGGGGTGCTCGCTGGCGAGGGACACCGGGTCGATCCGCAACGACGGCAGTGCCACCCCCAGTCCGTCCAGTTCAGTCCGCAGCTGGTCGATGACCTCCTCGGCCGCCCGCAGCCGCTCCGCTGGTCGCGCCACCATGAACCATGCACCTCCACGCTGAGTGTGACTCTCACCTACACAGCGTGTCCAAGATCTGCCCGCCCTGAACGGATTCGGCCGTACTGGCCGATCCGGATCGCCGGTTCACCCTGACGAGGGCATCGCGCCCGACCTGGCAGGCCCGCCCGGATCGGCCGGATCGGCAGGTCCACCCGGATCAGCCGGTTCAGCCGGATCGGCCCGGCAGACCAGGTCCCGCGCCGGGAGACGGCCGGTGGCCAGGTAGGTGTCGGCGGCTTCGACGGCGCAGGCGTTGGGGGCGTACCGGTAGACGCCGTGTCCCTCGCCGCCTCTGACCGTGACGAGCTTCGAACCCTTCAGCGCGCGATGTGCGCCGAGCGCCGACGGCAGGGTGGTCGCCGGGTCCCACTCGTTCTGGATGATCAGTGCGGGGACCGTGTTGCGGACGGCCGTCACGGGCTCGGCGCTCTTCGGCCAGAACGCACAGGGGGTGATGGTGGAGACGAAGTCCCCGTACAGCGGAAGGCTCTTCCGGGCGCGGACGGCATCCCGCCGGTAGCGCTCCGGGTCCCCCGGCCAGGACGCGGAGTCATCACCGCAGAAGATGGACCAGGCGGTGGCGGCGGTGGCCTGTGCGCCCGGGTCGTCCACCGGGGGTTCCGCAGCGGCGGGGTCGCCCAGCCGGGGTTTCACAGCGGCCGGGTCGCCCAGCGGAGGCTCCACAGCCCCCAGGCCGTCCGGTGAGGACTCCGCAGCGGCCGGCGCGGACGCCCGGCCGGCGGCCCGCTTCAGCGCGGCCACCTGCTCGGCGGCCTCGCGGACGCTGAAGAAGAGCCGGCTCTCCGCGCGGATGTCGTCGCCGGTGATCCGCTGTCCGCCGATCTCGATGGGCGTACGGTCGGCGCGGGCGACCAGCTCCCAGAAGGTCTCACGGACCTGGGCGGGGGTGTCGCCGAGTCCGTAGACACCGGCCCGGCGCGCGGTCCACCGCGACCAGTTGACGAAGGCGGGCTCGGTGCCCTCGGCCCAGGACCGGATGAACCCCCGCCAGACCCGGTCCGGGTCGACGGCGCTGTCGAGAACGATACGGTCGGCCCGGCGGGGGAACAGCTGTGTGTAGACCGCGCCGAGATAGGTCCCGTACGAGAACCCGACGTACGAGATCTTCTTCTCACCGAGGACGGCCCGGATCAGGTCCATGTCCCGGGCGGTGTTACGGGTGGTGAAGTGCCGCAGCCGCTCCCCCTCCTTCGCCCGGCACTTGTCCGCGACCCCCTTCGCCCAGGCCACATCACCCGCGAACGTCTCCGCCCGGTACGGGCGGTCGAAGCTCCCCATCTCGTTCAGGGTCAGCGAGCAGTCGAGCAAAGAGCCGCGGCCCACACCTCTGGGGTCGAAGCCGATCAGGTCGTACCGGTCCTTCACCGCCCGGGGCAGCAGGGCGCCCATCTCCAGCGGCTCGTTCAGCCCCGGGCCGCCGGGCCCGCCGGGGTTGAGCAGCAGCACGCCCCGGCGCTTGCCCGGGACGCCGGTCCTGATCCGGGAGATCGCGACGTCGATCCTCTCGCCACCGGGCCGCGCGTAGTCCAGCGGGACCTTGACGGTGGCGCACTGGAAGGAGGCGGGTGTGTCCGTACCGCAACGCTGCCACACCACTCGCTGCCGCGCGTACGCGTCGAGAGGCCCCACGGCAGCCGCCGGGGACACGGCAACGGCCGGGACCAGCGGCACCAGCACACTCACAGCCAGCAGAGGCGCTATTCGTCGTAACTGCACAGGGCGGCCCTTCGGATCGGCGGACACAGCGGACTGACCATCACGCGGACTGATCACCACGCGGATTGACCGTGACACGCCATGGATACCTGCTGAACGGGCCGACCGGCCGGGCTTTCGGCAAACGCGGCCTGCGAGAGCTGCGAGTCCCGCGAGACCCACGAGACCCACGAGAGCTTCGTGGGGAGCGACAAAACAACAGAAGGGCATTTGTGCCGGCGCCCTAGCTTATTACGTAGACTACTAAATATGCTCCAGAGAGGCAGTGATCGAACAGAGAAGGGCCGCGCTGTGCAGAAGACACTCTCCGCCGCCGACTACGCCCGCGCCGAGCAGATGCTCCCGCACAACAGATCCAAGCTGGTCAGAGGGGCGCAGGTGCGCCCCGGCTGGCTCGCAGACGGGACCCGCTTCTGGTACCGCACCGAGACCGCCGACGGCCGCCGCTTCGTGGTCGTGGACCCGCGTGCGGGCACCCGGCAGGACGCCTTCGACCACGGACGGCTCGCCGCCGCGCTCTCCGAGGCGTCGGGTACCGCGTTCGACGGCGGGCGGCTCCCCTTCGCCTCCATCGACCTCGGCGACGACGGCGTGGAGTTCGACGCCGCCGGTACGCGCTGGCGTTACGCGGACGGCGTGTGCACGAAGGCCGACGACCGCCACCCGGTCGCGATGGGCGAGCTGCCGTCCCCGGACGGCAAGTGGGTCGCCTTCACCCGCGACCACAACATCCGGGTGCGTGCGGCCGACGGCTCCGCTGAGTTCGCCCTCACCACCGACGGGGAGGAGTACCACGACTACGGCTCCAACCTCGATGTGGCGCTCTCGCAGAACCTCATGCGGAACATCGGCGTGACGATGCCGCCGATGGCGGTGTGGTCCCCGGACTCCACCCGTCTTCTCACGCACCGCACCGACCAGCGCCACCTGCCCGGGCAGGTGCTGGTCGAGGCGGCGCCGCGCGGCGGCGGGCGGCCGGTTGAGCAGCGCTTCCGGTACGCGATGCCGACGGACGAGGAGCACGCGACCCTGTCCTTCGCGGTCCTGGACATCGACGCGCGCACCGTCGTCCACGAGCAGGGCGAGCCCAGCCACATCGGTTTCCTGTCCCCGGTAGCCCTCAACTGGGTGCGCTGGTCCGCGGACGGCTCGGGCGTGCACTTCCTGCGCGCGGCCAAGGGGCTGAAGACGCTGTCGATGCACCGGCTGGACCCGGAGACCGGCGCGACCACCACGCTGGTGTCGGAGTCCTCGGCGACCCGGGTGGACCCGTCCGCGGTCATCATGGACAAGGCCCCGGCCCGTGTCCTCGACTCCGGCGAGGTGATCTGGTTCTCCCAGCGCGACGGCTGGGGCCATCTCTATCTGTACGGGGCGGACGGCACCCCCGCCGGCCGGATCACCGGCGGCGAGTGGCTGGTCAGCTCCCTGCTGCACGTGGACGAGCAGGCGCGCACCGTGTTCTTCATGGCGTCGGGCCTGGTCAAGGATGACCCGTACGCGCGTCAGCTCTGCCGGGTGGGCCTCGACGGCACCGGTTTCACCCGCCTCACCGACGACGATCTCCACCACGAGGTGACCGCCTCCCCCTCGGGCGAGGTCTTCCTGGACAGCGCGTCCACCGTGGACACCCCGCCGGTGACCGTCGTACGGGATATCTCGGGCACGGTACTGGTGGAGGTCGAGCGGGCCGACGTCACGGCCCTGGCGGCCGAGGGCTGGACCGCCCCGGAGCGGTTCACCGTCAAGGCGGCCGACGGAGTCACGGATATCCACGGCATCCTCTGGCGCCCCCACGGCTTCGACCCCGCCCAGCGCTATCCGGTCATCGACAACCCCTACCCCGGCCCTCAGCTCCACCGGGTCGAGTCCGGCTTCACCGCCAGTTTCACCGGGCCGCCCGAGGCGATGGCGGCACTCGGCTTCGCCGTGGTGGCGGTCGACGGGCGGGGCACCCCCGGACGCAGCGAGGCGTTCCGCAATCATTCGTACGGAGACCTCTCGGGCGCCGGAACCCTGGAGGACCACATCGCCGCCATCCGGCAGCTCGCCGTCCGGCACCCGTGGCTCGACACCGACCGGGTCGGCGTGTTCGGCATCTCCGGCGGCGGGTTCGCGACCGGCCGCGCGATGCTGGCGCACGGGGACTTCTACAAGGTGGGCGTCGCGCTGGCCGGCAACCACGACATGCGGTACTACCTCGCGGCCTGGACCGAGTGGTATCTGGGCGACCTGAACGACGAGTCGCTGCGCGGCACGTCCAACCCGGAGCTGGCCGGCAATCTCACCGGCAAACTGCTGCTGGTCCACGGCGAGCTGGACGACAACGTCCTGCCGCATCTGACGACCCGGCTGGTCGACGCGCTGATCGAGGCGGACAAGGACTTCGACCTGCTGATCGTGCCCGGTGTGGAGCACAGCTTCCACGGCCGGATGCACTACGTACTGCGCCGGCAGTGGGACTACTTCGTCCGGCATCTGCACGGCACCGAGCCGCCGGCCGGCCGCCGGGTGAAGCCGTTCCCGGTGGACATGGAGATGCTGATGGACCTCCTCGGCTGAACCGGGAGACATGAAGGCCCGGTGT
>NZ_JBSGUP010000529.1:0-5795 GCF_053607985.1 Streptomyces sp. NPDC055078 | reverse complement strand
CCGGGGGGGTGGGGGGTTGGGGGGCGCACCCCCGCCGGGCGGGCCCCCCCCCCCACGCCCGGAGGGCGTGCCGCTCCACGACGGCGCGGGTCTCCCCGCGCAGACGGGTGCGCGGGGTCCCGGCGGGCCAGAGCAGGGCGGCGCGGACGCGTGCGCGGGCAGAGAGGGCAAGGCGCCCGGCAAGCCGCAGGGGCACCCGGGAGCGAGCGGCCCGGGCACCCCCGTCCGGACCGGGCAGAAGCCCGGGCACCCCCGTCCGGCCAGGAAGAAGCCGCGCACCCCCGTGGCGGGTCAGACCCTGACCTCCGCCCCCCGCCGCTTCAGCAGGTCCACCATCAGCTCGACCTCGGAGCGCTGAGCCGCGACCATCCCGTCGGCCAGCTTCCGCTCCGGAGCCACGGCGCAGAGTTCGACACAGCCCTCGGCCATCGTGACCCCGGCGTTGTGGTGGACGATCATGAGCTGGAGGTACTCGATCTCCGCCTGCTTCCCGCTCAGCCGGTTCAGCCGCTCGATCTGAGCCGGGGTCGCCAGACCGGGCATCCGGGTCGAACCCTCACCGGCCTTGGCCGACGCGTGCCCGCCGTGGCCGTTCCGCTCGGCCGTCCCGGCCATCCAGGCCATCGGCTCGGTGCCCGCCGAGACCTTCGGCAGCTCCCACAGATCCAGCCAGCCCAGCAGCATGCCGCGCTGATTGGCCTGGGTGTTGGCGATGTCGTACGCCAGCCGCCGTACATCCTCGTCCCGGGTGCGGTCGCGGACGATGAAGGACATCTCCACCGCCTGCTGGTGGTGGACGGCCATGTCCCGGGCGAACCCGGCGTCGGCCGACTCCGCCGACGGGGTCCTGGGCCGGGAGTCATCGCCCCCGGCGGAGGCCACCGTGGCGGCCCCCGCGAAGAGCAGGGCCAGGACGATCGCCGTGACGGCCGCCCAGTGCGTACGGGTCATCCCGCTCATTTGCCCCTCACGCCGCCCGTGCAGGCCGCACCCGGCTCAGGGGTCTGCGGGCCCTGGTTGTACTTGGTGAAGAACTGGTTCACCCGGGAGTCATCCGCGCCGTCCACGGTGACCTGCTTGCCCCACGCGGTCAGCATGATCGGACCGGCCTGGTCCTTCACCGGGCTCATCAGCGAGTACGACGTGTCCTTGACCTTCTTCGCGAGCTTGTCCAGCTCGGCCTTGGGAGCCTTGTCGTTGTACGTCACCCACACCGCGCCGTGCTCCAGCGAGTGCACGGCGTTCTCGTTGGGGATCGGCTCCGTGTAGACATCGCCGTTGCAGTTCATCCACGCGTTGTGGTGGTCGCCGCCGACCGGCGGCTTCATCGGATAGCTGACGGCCTTGTTCACATGGGTGCGGCCGAGCTTCTTCGCGTCCCAGGACTTCTCGCCGGTGACGGGCGCCTTGGCCGCGGCGGCCTTCTGGTCCTTTTCCTTCGACTCCTTGTTGAGCACGTAGCCGCCGAAGCCGACGAGCCCGGCGACGACGAGGCCGCTCAGACCGATCGTGATGATGCGGTTGCGGCGCTCGCGGGACTGCTCCGCGCGGCGCATGGCCTCTATGCGGGCACGGCGGTCGTCGCTGGTCTTACGGGAAGCCATGATGTCTCGTCCTTCGTGGATGGGGTGATCAGATGCGGCGATCAAAGGGGTGCGGGCCGTGGGGGAAGGCGGGTCTTTAGACCCGCAGCACCTGAAGGACGTGCAACCCGGGGGCGCGCGGCCGGGCATCCGGACGGGCCTGCCCGGCGGCACCGGGCGGCCGGGCGGCGTGCGTGGACGTCTCCCCGGCGTCGAGGGGGGCGTCCGGCGGCGGGACGGTGAGGACGGCGGGACCGGCCTTCGGCAGCAGTCCGCAGTCACCGTCGTCGTACGGGCAGGAGAACGCGGGCACCACATGCTCGGAGTGCGACAGCGATATGTGCCGCTCCGGGGGCGGGCTGAGGCAGATGAAGAGCGCGCCGAGGAGCGTCGCCACGGCAGTCAGCAGTGCCATGGGACGCGTGGTGCGCGTGATGAGGCCGAGCCGTGAACCCCCCATGGCCGCGATCGTAGCGAGGGAAAGGGCCGAGCACCTCATACGGGGCGGTTAAACAGCCATCGGTTCCGGTCCTGGCCGCTCCCCGGAAGGCCCCGGCCCGCTCCCCGGAAGGCTCAGGGCGGCCCCGGGCGGCTCAGGGCGGGCCGCCGGCGGCCATCGAGAGGGGCCGGAAGGAGCCAGAGACGCCTCAGGGTCGTCCCGGCTCCGCCCCTGACCCACAATGGGGCTCAGCCCGGGTTTGCAACGTGCCGGAAACCCATGGATGCGATGCTCGCGGGAGCAGGCGGCTGACCAGCAAGGATTGGGTGGAAATGGATAAGCAGCAGGAGTTTGTGCTCCGTACACTCGAAGAGCGCGACATCCGCTTTGTGCGCCTGTGGTTCACCGATGTGCTCGGTTTTCTGAAGTCGGTCGCGGTCGCCCCCGCCGAACTGGAACAGGCGTTCGATGAGGGGATCGGTTTCGACGGTTCCGCGATCGAGGGCTTCGCCCGGGTCTACGAGTCCGACATGATCGCCAAGCCGGACCCGGCCACCTTCCAGATCCTGCCCTGGCGCGCGGAGGCCCCCGGCACGGCGCGGATGTTCTGCGACATCCTGATGCCGGACGGCTCGCCGTCCTTCGCGGATCCGCGCTATGTCCTGAAGCGCATCCTCGCCAAGACCTCCGATCTGGGCTTCACCTTCTACACCCACCCCGAGATCGAGTTCTTCCTGCTCAGGGACAAGCCGCTGGACGGCAGCCGCCCGGTGCCCGCCGACAACTCCGGCTACTTCGACCACACGCCGCAGAACGTCGGCATGGACTTCCGCCGCCAGGCGATCACCATGCTCGAATCGATGGGCATCTCCGTGGAGTTCAGCCACCACGAGGGCGCTCCCGGCCAGCAGGAGATCGATCTGCGGTACGCGGACGCGCTCTCCACGGCGGACAACATCATGACCTTCCGGCTGGTCATGAAGCAGGTGGCGCTGGAACAGGGAGTCCAGGCCACCTTTATGCCGAAACCGTTCAGCGAGCACCCCGGCTCGGGCATGCACACCCATCTCTCCCTCTTCGAGGGCGACCGGAACGCGTTCTACGAGTCGGGCGCGGAGTACCAGCTCTCCAAGGTGGGCCGGTCCTTCATCGCCGGCCTGCTCAACCACGCCGCGGAGATCTCGGCCGTCACCAACCAGTGGGTCAACTCCTACAAGCGCATCTGGGGCGGCTCGGCCCGCAGCGCGGGCGCGGGCGGCGAGGCCCCCTCGTACATCTGCTGGGGCCACAACAACCGCTCCGCCCTGATCCGGGTCCCGATGTACAAGCCGGGCAAGACCGGTTCGGCCCGGGTCGAGGTCCGCTCCATCGACTCGGGCGCGAATCCGTATCTGACGTACGCGGTCCTGCTGGCCGCCGGCCTCAAGGGCATAGAGGAGGGTTATGAACTCCCGCCCGGCGCGGACGACGACGTCTGGGCGCTCTCCGACGCGGAGCGCCGGGCGATGGGCATCGAGCCGCTGCCGCAGAACCTCGGTGAGGCCATCTCGCTGATGGAGCGGAGCGAGCTGGTGGCGGAGACGCTGGGGGAGCACGTATTCGACTTCTTCCTGCGCAACAAGAAGCAGGAGTGGGAGGAGTACCGCTCCGAGGTCACCGCCTTCGAACTGCGGAAGAATCTGCCGGTGCTGTGAGCGCAGGTCACAGGGTGTTTCCCCCGGTGAGAGGCGGTCCGGGCCGGTGCCTGTGCGCCACCGGCCCGAAGGCGTCTCCTCAGTCCTGGGCCGTCTGTGGGCCGTCAAGCCCGGAATCAGCGCCCTCATAGACGCTGTCCACGGCCTTTCGGGTGCGTCCCTCACTGCTCGGCAGGAGGTGCGTGTACACCCGCAGCGTGAAACCCGGATCAGTGTGCCCCAGGTAGGTACTGAGAGCCTTGATGTTCTCTCCGGCGTCCAGCAGAACCGACGCGTAGAAGTGCCTCAGCGCGTGCATACCGTGCTCGCGCGCGGCCTGGTGGCGCTGCCCCGGCTCAGGCTCTGGGATGACCCCTGCGGCGACCAGAGCGGGCTTCCAGTACCGGGTGTTGAAGTCGTTCCGCCGGACCGCGCTTCCACCGGTCGGGCGGGTGAACAGCAGGCGTTTGGTGAGCGGCGGGCCGTCCGGCCGCAGCCACGGCAGGGTGACTTCGGCCGGCGGATGGGCTTCCCGGTGCCGCTTGAGCATGTGCGCCACGCGATCGGGGAGAGGAACGTCCCGTTCCTTGTTGCGCTTGGGCGGAGCGAACACGAGCTTCCCGCCCGAGATCTTCACCTGATATGCGATGTGCAGCCAGCCGGTATCGAACCTGATCTCGTCGTCGGGAAGTCCGAGGATCTCCCCCTGTCGGAGTCCGCACCCGCCCCCGAGGTCGACCGCGACTCGGTACGACTCCGGGAGAGCGGCCCGGACCGCGAAGGTGCGTTCAGCGGTCCAGGGGATCACCTTGCGCGTGTTCGGAGCGGGCTTGTGGACCGTACTGGCCTGGCACGGATTCTTGCGGAGATAGTCGTCTTCCACGGCTGCGTTGAACAGCGCGGACACGCTGGCGAAGATGACTCGACGGTACGAGGACGCGGGTACCGCCTGCTTCAACTCGCTGAGCCAATCCCTGATGTGCTCAGGCTTGAACGAGCCGAGCGGCCGTGAGCCGAGGTAGGGGATCGCGTGCAGCCGGATCTGCACAACGACGGACTCTTGCGTCGTATCGTCCGTCGCCTGCGACGTGAGCCACTTCTCCGCGTACTGCCGGAAGGTGGTCCGGCTCGCCTTGGGGTCGACGTACTGCCCGCTGTCCATATCGGCCGCAACCTTGGTGAGCCATTTCTCCGCAAGGCGCTTCTTACCGTCCGGGAAGCTCTGTGACTTCTCGGTCTTGTCGGGGCCGATGTATCGGGCGCGGTAGCGGAGTCCGGTGCCGTAGCGGTCAGTTTTGACCTTGACGGTCTTGCCGTCAGCAGTGGTCTCGGTCTTGTACCAGCGGTCTTGGATGTGGCCAGCCATAGGGGCTGTGTCCCTTCTCGGTAGCGGGGCGCGGGTGGGCCCTGGTGGGGCCTGTCCGGCCGGTTTCGGGGTGTGTTGGGTGGGGCTCGCTAGTCGCTAGCGGCCTGATCAGACGCGGTTTGGGTCGCTAGCAGGGTCGCTACCGGTAGCGACGGCCGTTGCTTGCGCCAGCGACCCTGTCCGGGGTTCAGGGAGGCGGGGACCGGGGGGTGTCGGGTGGCTTCCTTGAGGGGGTTTTGGGGCCTGGGCGGGGGTGGGGTCCCTGGGTCCCTGGCGTCCCTGTGGGGGTTGTTTCCGCAGGTCGGGGCCGGTGGGTGGGGCCAGGGACCCGTACAGGGAGTTCTCCCTGTCTCCCTGGCCCCTCCCTGTCCGGGTCCCTGTGCGGGTCCCTGGCCTAGGCGGCGGTTTCGGTGGCCTGTCGGCTGACCCAGGTGTGGACGGCTTGGGGGTCGTAGCGGAGGTGTTTGCCGATGCGGAAGCCGGGGGGCCCGGTGCGCTTCCTGCGCCAGGCGTAGACGGTTTCGACGGGCACGCTGAACATGGCGGCCAGGTCTTCGGGGGTGAGGTAGCGGTCCGGGAGTCCGGCCCGCAGGGCGGTGTTCACGGGTCCGGTCGGGGTGTTCACGGGGTCGGCTCGACTGTTCACCGGATCGACCGTGGTGTTCACGGGAGGGGCGGGGGTGTTCATGCGGCCACCGCCTGTTCGTTCACGGTGTTCAGGGCGGGGTGTGACG
>NZ_JBSGUP010000528.1:0-5797 GCF_053607985.1 Streptomyces sp. NPDC055078 | reverse complement strand
GCTGAAGGGCCTGCCACTCGCAAGGGCCCGAAACGCGCCGTAAATCGTGCAGTCCCGACGTGACCCCGGAGCGGACCCCGGCCCCAGCCCCGAACAGGCCCGCGCCCAGCCCAAGACGCCCGACACCGCACACCGGCCCCAACCCCGCAGCACCCGGGCCCAGCCCAAGACCCCGACACCGCACAACCCGCCCCAACCTCGCAGCACCCCCGCGCCACAACCACCCGCACCCGCGGCGCGAGCAACCCTCAGCGGTCCGACGAGAAGCGCAGCGACGCCGCAGGGAGGATCGCGTCGCACCAGACGCGGGCGCCGTCGCGGAGTTCGTTGTCGGGGCCGACGACGGCGCCGTCGCCGATGACCGTCCCGGACAGCGAGGTGCGCGCGCCGACGCGGGCGCCCGTGCCGATGAGGGAGGCGGAGATGACCGCGCCCTCCTCCACCACCGCCCCGGCCTGGATGACGCTGCCGTCGACCCGCGCCCCGGACGCGACGCTGGCGCCCTCGCAGACGACGGTGCCGCCGGTGAGCTTGGCGTCGGGGGCGACGGTGGCGGACTCCAGGACGAGCCGGTCGCCGCACCGCCCGGGTACGGCGGGCGAGGGTGCGCGGCCGAGGACGAGGTCGGCGGAGCCGCGGACGAATGCCTGGGGGGTGCCGAGGTCGAGCCAGTACGTGGAGTCGACCATGCCCTGAAGGTGGGCGCCCGACGACAACAGGTCGGGGAAGGTCTCGCGTTCGACGGAGACCGGCCGCCCCGCCGGGATCGTGTCGATGACGGAGCGGCGGAACACATACGCACCCGCGTTGATCTGGTCGGTGACGATTTCCTCGGGGGTCTGCGGCTTCTCCAGGAAGGCCGTGACCCGCCCGTCGGCCCCGGTCGGCACGAGGCCGAACGCCCTCGGGTCCTCGACCCGGGTGAGGTGCAGGGAGACATCCGCCCCCGACGACCGGTGCACCCGGACCAGTTCCCGGATGTCCAGGCCGGTCAGGATGTCCCCGTTGAAGATCAGCACGGGGTCGTCGGGGCCGGACCGCAGCCGCTCGGCGACGTTGCGTATCGCCCCGCCGGTGCCGAGCGGCTCGTCCTCGGTGACGTACTCCAGGCTGAGTCCGAGCGCCGAGCCGTCACCGAAGTACGGCTCGAAGACCTCCGCGAGATAGGAGGTCGCGAGGACGATGTGCTCCACACCCGCGGCGCGTGCCCGCGCCAACTGGTGGGTGAGGAACGGGACGCCCGCCGCGGGGACCATGGGCTTCGGCGTGTTCACGGTAAGCGGCCGAAGCCGCGTGCCTCTGCCGCCGACCAGGAGAATCGCTTCTGTCACCTTGTCGTCTCTGCTTCCTGTCCGGGCCGAGTGGTCACTCGTTCGAGATCGGCCAGTGTATGCAGTGAATGAGCCGGTTCATGCTCAACTGCGTCCTTGGTAGACCGCTGATGCGGTCCGGGTACTGCCGAGTTTTTTGTACAGGCGGGATCCGGGGCAGTCGGTGTTGAACCCGTCCCGGTGCCCTGAAATGACATTGAAGCGGACCTTCTTGCCCTTGGCATACTTGCCGCTCCCCCCCGAAGTCAGCGTCGCCTTGCCCTTCGGGTTGCCCGTGAACAGCCCGAGTTTCCAGGCGGTCAACCTGGCCACCGCGGTCACTGCCGCCGTCGGTGGATTGGAGCGACTGTATGTGCCGAGCACCGCGATGCCCATGCTGTTGGTGTTGAAACCCAGGGTGTGGGCTCCCAGCACCGCCTTCGTCACGCCTCCCGCCCGGCCTTCGTAGATGTTTCCGCACTTGTCGACGGCGAAGTTGTAGCCGAAGTCGCGCCAGCCACTGCTCACGACGTGGTAGCGGTAGATACTGCGAAGGACGGAGGGCGCCTGCTTACAGGTGTAGTTGTTGCCCGTGGCGCTGTGGTGGACGAAGGCGACCTTGACCTTCGTGGTGTAGACGAAACCCTTCTCCCGCAGCGACTCGCTCGCGCCCCACCCCTTGCGGGTGATGATCTTCGGGCGCGGACCGATGTACGGCTTGGCCGCGGCGGCGCGGGCCGCCACCACGGTCTCCTCGGAGTCGTCCGGGTCGTCGGACCCGTCCGAGCCACCCGAGTCACCCGAGTCACCCGAGCCATCGGGCCCGTCGGAGCCGTCCGAGCCACCCGAGTCGTCGTCAGGGCCATCAGGACCGTCAGCGCCGTCGTTCTCGGCGGACTTCCGGGAAGCGTCATCGGACGACGAGCCGGGCGGGAGCGCCGCCCGCCCCTCGGGCCCGCCCTCCCCCGGGTCGACGAGTTCGAGCCGCATCCCGGCGGGTAGCGGCACCGGCCCGGCGGGCGTGGGCGTCTCGGCCCGTACGCGTACCTCGACGCCGTCCGATGAGCCCACCCAGAGCGGGGCGGTGGCGCCCCGGGTCCGCTCGGGGGCGCCCTCGGCCGTGCCGGGGTCCGCGCCGTGGTCGTGGTTGTGGGTCTCCACGTCCTGCCAGGAGGACCAGTCGCCGCTGCCGAGGGCGCGGGTGCGCACCTGGACCGTGCCGTGCAGTTCGGCGTCCGCGTCGTCCCAGACCACGCCGACCAGCGAGAACGGTCTGACGTTCTGGTCGAGCAGCCTCCGCTCCCCAGTGGGGGCGAGCGAACGGGCGGTCGGCGACAGGGAGAGGGACTGGGTGGAGCCGGGCACATCCGGGGCCCGTACAGCAGCCGGCACGGCGGGTTGTGGTGGTGCGGGATGTGGTGGCGCGGCGAGCGCGCCGGACGGCAGCGAGAGCGGGAGTACGAGCACGGCGGAGGCCGCGACACCGATCGAAGAAGCCAGGAATCCACGCATGCCAGAAATCCTGGGCGGGGCCGAACGGCTCCGCTCGTCGGGGGACGGCCGGGAAACTGACGCGCCATCGGGCCGTCCGGAGGACGGCGTCACCGGTACGGCGGCCCGGCCGCCGCCCTGAGCGTAGGCTTGCGCGGATGAACGCCAGCGACCGTACCCCCGCCGACCTGCTGCGATCCGCGCTCGCCGCGGACCCCGCGCGCCCCTTGGTCACTTTCTACGACGACGCCACCGGTGAGCGGGTCGAATTGTCCGTTGCCACCCTCGCCAATTGGGTGGCGAAGACGGCGAACCTCCTCCAGGGCGACCTCGCGGCCGAGCCCGGTGACCGGCTCGCGCTGCTGCTGCCCGCGCACTGGCAGAGCGCGGTGTGGCTGCTCGCCTGTTCGTCGGCGGGCGTGACGGTGGACGTGGGCGGCGACCCGGCGGCGGCGGATCTGGTCGTCACCGGCCCGGACACGCTGGAGGAGGCGCGCGCCTGCCCGGGTGAGCGGGTGGCGCTGGCGCTGCGGCCCCTCGGCGGGCGCTTCCCGCGGACTCCGGACGGTTTCGCGGACTACGCGGTGGAGGTGCCCTCGCAGGGCGATCGCTTCGCGCCGTACGCCCCGGTCGACCCGGCCGCTCCCGCGCTCGCCGTCGACGGGACGGAGCTGAGCGGTACGGGTCTGGTGGAGCGGGCCCGTACGGATGCGGCGCGACTGGGTCTGACCGCTGGTTCCCGGCTGCTGTCGGGGCTCGGCTACGGCTCCTGGGACGGGCTGTCCGCCGGGTTGTTCGCGCCGCTCGCGGCCGGGGGGTCGGTGGTGCTGTGCCGGCATCTGGACCAACTGCCCGAGGACAGTCTGCGGAAGCGGATCGAGAGCGAGCGGGTCACCGCCACGGCGGTGTGACCCGGCCGGCACGGCGGACCGGCACAGCGTCCCGAAGCGCACCCCCGCGCGCCCACGGCCCGGCGTGGCGCGCTCCGCCCCCGACTGACCTCCACCGCACCACAGACCCGCCCGGCAACGGCACAGCGCGGTATGACAAGCCTCTGAAGTCCACCCGTGTGGCCCACACATGGGCCGAGCCCCCGGGCCCCGGCCCCAACTCCGGTGGATGATCGGCTGAACGCGTGCTTCAACGCACAACCAAGCGCGATGTTCAGCCGTCTAGTCCTGCGATCAGTCCTGCGATCGGCGGCCCTGACACGCCGCCGACGCCGTGAAGGATGGACGCAGACGTGACCGACAGAGCTGGCACGCCGACCGGCCCCGACCCCGAGGGCTCTGGCGCGGATTCCGGCTCCGCGACGCCCGGAACCGGTCCCGCCGACGGCACCGGCACCGGCACCGGGCCGGGGGCCGGAGCGGGGCCAGCGGCAGGAGCAGAGGCAGAGGCGGGGCCAGCGGCAGAGGCCGGTACCAAGCGCGGGCGCCACTGGGTGCGTTGGACCGCGCTGGGCGCCTCGGTCGTCCTGCTCACCGCGTCGGCCGTCGCCTGGTGGTTCTACCGCAAGCTGGACGGCAACATCACCACGGACACCACCGCGGCCGCCGAACTGGAGGCGTACGAGAAGGAGCGGCCGACCCCGATCGCGCTGGGCGCGCGGAACGTACTGATCCTCGGCTCCGACACCCGCTCCGGCCGGGGCAACAGCAAGTACGGCCGGGACAGCGGAAGTCAGCGCGCGGACACCACGATTCTGCTGCACCTCGCCGCCGACCGGCGGAGCGCGACGGCCATGTCCCTCCCGCGCGATCTCATGGCGGAGATCCCCGGCTGCCGCAAGACCGACGGTTCCCGCTCCCATGCGCGGTTCGCCCAGTTCAACTCGGCGTTCGCGACCGGGGGCGCGGCCTGCACCATCCGTACGGTGGAGCGGATGACGGGAGTGCGCGTCGATCACCACATCGTCGTGGACTTCAGCGGCTTCAAGAAGATGGTCGATTCGATCGACGGCGTCGAGGTGTGCCTGCCCAGGCCGATCAATGACCGGGCGGCGCATCTGAAGCTCCCGGCGGGCCGGCAGACCCTGGACGGGGAGGCGGCCCTCGGCTATGTGCGCGCCCGCAAGACCCTCGGCAACGGCAGCGACACCGAACGCATGGACCGCCAGCAGCAGTTCCTGGGCGCGCTGGTGAAGAAGGTGCAGAGCAATGGCGTACTGCTCAATCCCGCCAAGCTGTATCCGCTGCTGGACGCCGCGACCAAGTCGCTGACGACCGACCCCGGCCTGGACTCGCTGCGGGATCTGTACGACCTGACCCGTTCCGTACGCGGCATCCCGACCGAGAAGGTGCAGTTCCTCACGGTGCCCAGGCGGCCGTACGCGACCGATGCGAACCGGGACGAACTGGTGCAACCGGCGGCCCGGCAGCTCTTCGGGAAACTGCGCGAGGACAGCCCCATCGCGGTGCTTCCGCCCGGCAGCCGGACCGATCGGAACGAGCCAGGTACGGACTCCGGCGACCGCGGGCGCCGGAAGCGCGACGGGGACGCTTCCACGGACCCGACGGCGAACCCGACTTTCCCGGGAACGAACGCGGCGGTGGGCACATGCAGGTGAGAGAGGGCGGCGGCCGATACGTACGCATGTCGAAACGGGCGCATTGCCCGACTCATCAGCATGTGAGGGCGACGTGGAATGTGTCACGCGCGTCGCCCCCCATTGAGCCAAACGGATAGTGTGACGCGATCCGGTACTCCGACCCCGCGTCGTAGCACTGCGGGATCGAGAGACCGAGCGCCTTTCGGGGGAGGCGCTTCGCGTGGCAGCGACGGAGGATTCAGACAACCGTGGATGCGCAGAGCCGTGGGCGGGCGGACGATGTCGACCCCGCCGATCAGTGGGTACTCAACCCGCAGACCGGCAACTACGAATTGCGACTGGAGCAATCCCCAGCGCAGTCGCCACGGTCCGCACCCCCGCAGGGCTCCAGAACGTCCACCCCGTCCGATGTGCCCGGCGCGCGCGCGCCGGGATCGCGTGGTGC
>NZ_JBSGUP010000527.1:0-5800 GCF_053607985.1 Streptomyces sp. NPDC055078 | reverse complement strand
GGACCGGGCCGCCCGGCGAACTCCGCGATCAGCCGCCGGGTGACCGCCGGGGCGATCAGGGCGTCGCCCGCCGCCACCACCCGCACCGCCGAGAGCAGTTCGGCCGGCGGGGTGTCCTTGAGCAGAAAGCCGCTGGCACCCGCGCGCAGCGCCCCGTAGACATATTCGTCCAGGTCGAACATGGTCAGCATCAGTACCCGGGTGTCCGCCGTCTCGGGGGCGGAGCAGATCAGCCGGCACGCCTGTACCCCGTCCATGCCCGGCATCCGCACATCCATCAGCACCACATCGGGGCGGGTCTCCCGGGCGAGCCGTACCGCCTCCGCGCCGTCCGCCGCCTCACCCGCCGGGGCGAGGCCCTCCTCGGCCTCCACCAGCAGCCGCAGACTGCCGCGCAGCAGGGCCTGGTCGTCGACGACCAGGACGCGGATCACGCGGACGCCTCGCCGTGCGGCGCGACGGGGGTGTACGGGATCGTCGCCCGGACCTCGAAGCCGCCGCCGTCGCGCGGACCGGCCGTGAAGGTCCCGCCGTGGACGGCGACCCGCTCGCGCATACCCGCGATGCCGTGCCCCTCCGGCGCGTACTCCGGCAGCGGCGGTCCGTTGTCGCGGCCGGGAGTGCGTGGCGGTTCGTGGTCGCGGCCGGGAGTGCGCGGTGGTCCGTTGTCGCGGCCGGGAGTGCGCGGTGGTTCGTTGTCGCGGCCGGGAGTGCGCGGTGGTTCGTTGTCGCGGCCCGGAGTGCGCGGCGGTCCGTCGTCGCTCACGGTCAGCCGCACCACGCCGTCGTCCGCCAGCACCGAGACCCGGCTCGTTGCCCCGGGTCCCGCGTGCCGCAGCACATTGGTCAGCGCCTCCTGCACGATCCGGTGGACCGCCAGCCCGACCCCCTCGGGCAGCGCGCTGAGATCCCGGGCGGTCAGCTCGGCCCCCGAACGGCGGGCCAGCTCCCGCAGCCCCTCCACCCCGGGGGCCGGGCCCAGGGCGGCCGGCAGGCGTTCGCCGGACTCGGAGCGCAGCACCCCCAGCATCCGGCGCAGCTCGGTGAGCGCGCCCCGGCCGGTCGCCTCGATGACCCGCAGGGCTTCGTGGGCGTCCTCGGGACGGGTCCGTACGACATGGTTGGCGACCCCCGCCCGTACCACGATCAGCCCCATCGAGTGGGTGATCACATCGTGCAGTTCCCGGGCGATGCGCAGCCGTTCCTCGGTGACCGCGCGCCGGGCGAGTTCTTCCGCCGTACGCAGGGCGAAGGCACGCCGCTCGCGGGCGGCGCGGCCCAGCTCCCACGCCCCGAGCAGCGCGGCGCAGCCGAGGAGGATCAGCCCCGGGCCGCGCGTCCACCAGAAGGCGGGGTCCTGGCGGACCGGGGCGAGCCCCAGCACTGCGCACACCAGGAGCCCGAGGATCGCCAGGCCCGGCAGCCAGCGCTGCCACCAGCGGTCCGTCCTCCCCTCCACGGCGACCGTGTAGAGCGTGAAGGCCGCGGGCAGGAACGGGTCGCGCAGGGCGTCCACGAGGATGGCCGCACCGGTCGCCGAGAGCACCCAGCAGAACACCGGCAGCGGCCAGAGCCGGCGCACCGCGGCAGGCAGCACGGTCACGATCAGCAGCAGCACCATCACCCAGGGGGGCGCGAAGGTCTCCGGGGAGCCGTCCGTCGTCCCGGTGAAGGCGATCACCAGCAGATATCCGGCGACCACGATGGCGTCCCGGCGCACCAGCCGCCCGACCCGCTGTCCGTCGGCAGTCATCCCCCGACCGTAGACGTCCCCGGGCCGCCGCCGCCTCCGTCCCTGGAGGGAGACGGGCCGCTCCGCCCCCGGGCCGATGCGCGGGCAGGGCCCGGGAAGGGAGCGTGATCAGCGTGATTGACGTATCCGATCTGACGAAACGCCATGGGCGGACGACCGCCGTCGACTCCCTCACCTTCACGGTCGAACCGGGGCGGGTGACCGGTTTCCTCGGGCCCAACGGCGCGGGCAAGTCCACCACCATGCGGATGATGCTCGGCCTGGACCGGCCCACCCGGGGCTCGGTGCTCTTCGACGGGGTGCCTTACGCCCGGCTCCGCGACCCGCTGCGTACGGTGGGGTCGCTGCTGGAGGCGAAGTCCACCCACCCGGGCCGCTCGGGCCACGCCCATCTGCGCGCACTCGCCCGTACCCACCGGATTCCCGGCCGACGGGTCGACGAGGTGATCGAGGAGACCGGGCTCGCCGGAGCCGCGGGCAAGCGGGCCGGGACGTACTCGCTGGGCATGGGACAGCGGCTGGGAATCGCGGCGGCGCTCCTCGGCGACCCTCAGGTGCTGCTGCTGGACGAGCCGGTGAACGGGCTCGACCCTGAGGGCATCGTCTGGATCCGCACCCTGATGCGGGCGTGGGCGGCCCAGGGCCGTACGGTCTTCGTCTCCTCGCATCTGATGACCGAGGCGGCACTGACCGTCGACCAGGTGGTGATCATCGGCCAGGGGCGGCTGCTGGCGGAGGGCGGGGTGAAGGAGATCGTCGACGCATACGCCGCGCCGGGCGGTTCGCTGGAGGACGCCTTCATGCGGCTGACCGCCGGGTCCGCGATGTCCGCAGGGGGGACACGATGAGCGCCGGGCGGTTCGGGGCGGCGCTGTCCGCCGAGTGGCTGAAACTGCGCACCCTGCGATCCACCTGGTGGACGCTGTTCGCGGCCTTCGCCGTGATCCTCGGGATCAGCGCGGTGTATGGAACGGTGATCAAGAACAATCCCGGCGACTTCGTGGGGCGAGGCTCTTTCGATCCGGTGTTCTTCGGCTTCGCGGGGCATACGGTCGGCCAGTTGGCGATGGTCTGCTTCGGCGTGCTGGCGGTGAGCGGCGAGTACTCATCGGGCACGATCCGCGCCTCGCTGGCCGCTGTTCCGGACCGCGGTCTCTTCTGGGCGGCCAAAGCGGTGGTGGTGGGTTCGGCGGCCTTCTCGGTGGCCCTGCCGACCGCGTTCGCCGCCTTCGTCACCGCCCAGTCGACCATGGGGGATCCGGGCGTCGCACTCGGGGACCCGGGCGCGCTGCGCGCCACCTTCGGGCTCGCGGTCTACCTCACCCTGCTCTGTCTGCTGTCGGCGGGGGTCGCGGCGATGCTGCGCGGTACGGCGCTGTCGCTGGGCATCCTCGTACCGCTGTTCTTCATCCTCGGGGACGTCCTCGGCGCGCTGCCGGGGGTGGGGAAGTACGCCTGGTACCTGCCCAATCTCGCGGGTTCGGCGATGATGCGGACGACCGAGTACGAGCGGCTCACCTTCGGCGCCGGCGTGGGGCTCGCGGTGCTGCTGATGTGGACGGTGGCGGCGCTCGCGGGCGGTCTGCTGGTGCTCCGGCGGCGGGACGCCTGAGCGACGGGTACGGAGGCGGCCCGGGGCCGGGTCCGGGGGCCCGGGTCTGCCGCCGGGTCCGGGTCCGGGGTCGGCGGCCCGAGGGCCGGGTCCGGGGTGCCTGGGGTCCCGGGACCTTCGGCCCGGGTACTCTTGGAGTTCATGAGCACTCTTGAGCCCGAGCGCGGGTCTGGGACGGGAACCCTCGTAGAGCCGACGCCGCAGGTGTCGCACGGCGACGGCGATCACGAGCGCTTCGCCCACTATGTCCAGAAGGACAAGATCATGGCGAGTGCCCTCGACGGCACTCCCGTGGTGGCACTGTGCGGCAAGGTCTGGGTACCGGGGCGCGACCCCAAGAAGTATCCCGTCTGCCCGATGTGCAAGGAGATCTACGAGTCCATGGGCCCCGGTGGCGACAAGGACAAGGGCGGCAAGGACAAGAAGTGACCCGCCTTCCCCGGGAGCGTCGGGGGAGGGCAGGTCCCGGCGGCCCGCGCGGTGTGCCGGGTTTCTGACCCGGGGCACCGGTCGCTTCCGGTGCCCATCGACGGGCCGGGCTTCCTGAGTCCGGCCCGTCCGGCGTTCGATGACACCCACAGGGTGCGCGCGAGCGCCGACGTGATGCACGCTCCCGGTCGGGGCTTTTCCGTCCCTCAGGGCTCCGGGGCACTCCTGCCGGGCCCCCGCCCCGGGCCTCCTCGGCGCCCGGCCGGCCGCGTCCCGCACATGATCGTCATGGCGCACGGTGGTCGTGGCACCCGGTCGGCGCGACCCACCAGCCGCCGGCGCTTCGATCCCCGGCCGTCACGGCTCCGTTGGCCCCGCGCCGCCCGCGCGATCCCCTGCGGCACGCCCGCGATCAACGGGCCCCCGAGGAAGTGATCACAGCCCCGGAGGGCGTGGTGACGGGCGCGGTCACTGGCCCCGGAGAGGCCCCGGAGAGGCCCGGAGACGGGCTCGGACACGGGCTCGGACACGGGCGATCACCCGCGCCCCCGCGCCCGATTCGCGCGATATTCCCGAGGTGGCCCCCGTTGCACAGGATGCACCGCCCGGTCACAGAGTGGTTGAGACCACTTGTCCCAATGTTTGAGCGGGCTTAGCCTCATCCTCTGTTGTGCAGCACGAAACGTACGTTGCAAATGCTGCAACGCATACTGGTAGGGGACCGCCCAAATGAAGCTCAGCTCCCGCATCGCCGCCCCAGTGGCGGCCCTTGTGCTGGCGGGTCTCACCGCCACCGCCTGCGCCCCTCAGACCTCCGACAGCAACTCCTCGAAGGACGAGAAGTCCGGGACGCTGCGCGTCTGGCTCTTCGCGGAGGTCAACAACGACCCCAAGAAGAAGGTCGTCGACGACGCGGTCGCCGCCTTCACCAAGAAGCACAAGGACACCAAGGTCGAGATCGAGTACATCCCGACCGACACCCGTGCCCAGCGCATCAAGGCCGCCTTCAACGACCCGAAGAGCGCCCCGGACCTGATCGAGTACGGCAACACCGACACCGCCGGCTACGTCAAGGACGGCGGCCTCGCGGACATCAGCGAGGAGTTCAAGGCATGGGACGAGGCCAAGGACACCGACCCGGCGGCCACCCAGTCCGTCACCGTTGACGGCAAGATCTACGGCGCTCCCCTCCTCGTCGGCGTACGGGCGCTGTACTACCGCACCGATGTCTTCAAAGAGCTGAACATCCAGCCGCCCAAGACCCTGGACGAGCTGGCCAAGACCGCCAAGCAGGTCCGCAAGGCCAAGCCGGACCTGTACGGAATCGCCGTCGGCGGCACCTTCACCTATGGTGCGATGCCCTTCATCTGGGCCAACGGCGGGGAACTGGCCGAGGGCAGCGAGGGCTCCTACAAGTCGGCCATCAACAGCGCCGCCGCCCAGAAGGGCATCACGGCCTACACCTCGCTCTTCGGCGACGACAACTGTCCGGCCGCCAAGTGCGCCTCCATGGGCGGCAACGCGACCATCACCGCTTTCGCCTCGGGCAAGGCCGCCATGGCCATCGGCGGCGACTTCAACCACCAGGCCGTCGAGGCGGGCGTCAAGGGCAAGTACGCCGTCGTCCCGCTGCCGGGCCTCAAGGAGGGCGAGATCGCGCCGGCCTTCGCGGGCGGCAACAACCTCGGTGTCCTGAAGAGCACCCCCCGCCGCACCCTCGCGGTGGACCTGATGAAGGAACTGTCGGGCAAGGAGACTCAGCGCAAGCTGTTCGACGCCATGGGCTTCCTGCCGACGTACAAGGACGTCCGCGACGAGGTGGCGAAGAAGGAGCCGTTCGTCGAGCCGTTCGTCAAGACGCTGGGCGCGGGTGCCAAGTTCGTCCCGGCGTCCCCGGGCTGGGGCCAGATCGACGCGTCGCTCGTCCTGCCGACGATGTTCCAGGAGATCGTCAGCGGAAAGAAGGACGTCGCCGCCGCCTCCGGTGAAGCCGCGAAGAAGATGGA
>NZ_JBSGUP010000526.1:0-5833 GCF_053607985.1 Streptomyces sp. NPDC055078 | reverse complement strand
GCCGGGGTCCTGCCCCGGCCGCCGGGAGTCGTCGAGGCGTCCCCGCTGTGCCGCGGTGATGGCGCGGACCACGAGGACCGCGGCCAGCGCCGCGCCGATGACGGCCGCGTCGGTGGCCAGGAGCAGATGGGCATCCGTATAGGCGCGTTCGATGACGCTGTCCGTGGAGCCCGGGTACATCAGGCCCACCCCGCTCAGCATCCCGGCGAGCCACAGTCCCCACCACCAGTTCACCGCACGCGGCAGCGGCTCTCCAGGCGCGCTCGCACGGTGGACGTCGGCGACGATCCCACGGGGCACCCACAGATTGGCCACGGGCACGATCCAGCCGGCCCAGACCCACGGCCAGGCATAGCGCGGCGGCTGTCCGGAGAGGGCGCGGGCGTTGTGGCGTACGCGCGACAGCCAGACCAGGAACGTCAACGCGCAGAGCACCGTGGCCGCGTCCCCCAGGGCGCTGACGAGGTGGTAGTCGTTCTCCAGGGCGGTCAGCGGGCGGTGCCGGCCGTCCCCCTGGTCCGGTGGCCCGGACGCGGGCATCCCGGAATCCGCGAGCCGGAACTGCCACAGGCCCCTCGCCGCCCAGGCGACAGCGGCCAGGGCGAAGGCGGCGACGGCACAACGGGCCGCTCCGAGGACGGGCAGCAGAGCCGGAGAAGTTGGTTGATCGTTCACACGGCCATTCTTTCCCACCGGGGTCCACGTTTGCCAGGAGCGATCGGGCGCCGACCGGTCACCTCCGGGCGCCGCCCGGTCGCCTCCGGGAGGTGACCGCGTGCCTACCGGTCACCTCCGGGTGCCTACCGGTCGCCTCGGGGAGCGGTCCCGAAACGGATTCGTGGTGGCCGGGCGACCGCGGCTATGATCCGCCGCATGGGTGTAGCAGTCACCAAGTAGTTCCAGGTGTGCCGTTCCACGGCCGTAGCCGCACCGGTCCCGGCCGGTGGGGTCTGTTTGCCGTACCGGCACGGAAGCGTCCTTACGGCCCCCAGCGGCCGTGATGTCCCGCTGCCTGGAGTACCCATCTGATGAACACCTTTCCCAAGGCACGTGTGCGCCGTCCTGCCGACCGCAGGATTCCGGCACTCGCGCTGCTCTCCCTCCTTCAGTTCCTCATCGCCATCGACGTCACCGTCGTCAATGTGGCGCTGCCGTCCATCGGCGCTCAGTTCCATGCCCCGACCGCGTCGCTCTCCTGGGTCGTCACCGGCTACACCCTGGTCGGCGGTGGTCTGCTGCTGCTCGGTGGCCGGGTCACCGATCTGCTCGGCAGGCGCAGGATGTTCCTGCTCGGCGCCGCCCTGTTCGTGCTCGCCTCGCTCGCCGCGGGGCTGGCGCCCGACCTGCCGACGCTGGTCGTCGCCCGCTTCGCCCAGGGTGCCGGTGAGGCACTGGCGTCGCCCGCGGCGATGTCCCTGATCGCGCTGCTGTTCCCCGAACCGGCCGAACGGGCCAGGGCCCTCGGTATCTGGGGCGGGATCTCGGCGAGCGGACTCGTCGTCGGCGTACTGCTGTCCGGTGTGCTCACCGAACTGCTGCACTGGCGCTGGATCTTCGGTGTCAATGTGCCGCTCGCGGCGGCCGTGCTGCTGATCACGCCGAAAGTGGTGCCCGCCGACGGGCCGCGGGTCCGCACCGGGCGCCTCGATCTGCCGGGAGCCGCGCTGCTGACGGCGGGCCCGCTCACCCTGGTGTACGGGGTGCTGGAGTCGGAGCCGATGGCGATCGCTGCCGGAGTGCTGCTGCTGGCCGCCTTCGTGGCGGTCGAGGCACGCACCCGGAACCCGCTCGTACCGCTCTCCTTCCTCGCCCATCGCACCCGGGCCCTGGCCAACGCGGCGACCGTCCTGCTGAGCGCGGCACTGTCCACCGCGTTCTTCCTGCTCACCCTGTATCTGCAGGATGTGGTGGGGCTCAGCCCGCTGCGGGCGGGGCTGGCCTTTCTGCCGTTCTGTGTGGTGCTGCTCCTGGCCATCTCCGTGGTCTCCCGGCTCATCACAGCCCTCGGCGTGAAACGCACCGCACTGGTGGGCCTGGCGCTCACCGCGGCGGGTCTGGCCTGGCTGGTCCGGCTCCCCGACCAGGGCGGTTACGCCGTCGATGTGCTGCCGGGCATGGTGGGAGTCGCCGCCGGGATGGGCATCGGCCTGCTCGCCCTCCAGAACGCCGCGCTGTACGGCGTCACCGAGGACGACGCGGGCACCGCGGCGGGAGTCCAGCGCTCGGTGGACCAGCTCGGCGGCTCGCTCGGGCTCGCGGTACTGGTGGGAGTCGCCGTCGGCACCTCGGGCGTCGACGGCTTCCGTAACGCCTTCCTCTACGCGATGGCCGGCGTGATCGCCGCGGCTGCCGGACTGTGGCTCGCGTTGCGTGACGAAGCGACGAAGCAGCGCAGTGACGAAGCAGCGCAGAGGCGGAGTAGCCGAGGAGCCGAGTAGCCGAGGAGCCGGGTAGCAGGAACCAGCGCGACCGGACGAGGGGGCCGCACCGCCGCACAGCGGTGGTGGGGCCCCCGAATTCATGGACTTACGGCACAAGTGTTGACGCGGGCGGCGGCACTATCCATCATGCTTTCACAATACTACGGTAACTGTATTAGAAATACAGTTTTGCGAACGCCCTCCCGGGCTGTCCGTCCGTATCGGAGTCCCCCGACCCTGTGGAGGCGGGTGCAGATGTCTCTGTCCCTTGATGAGATCCAATTGAACCGGCGGCATATCCGCCTTCTTGTGCAGTCGTCCGGCGGCCCGTTCCTCGATGGCTGGCTGCTGACCATCGTGGCGGTGGCACTGGTCGGCATGGAGCCCGAGCTGGGGCTCACCGATTTCGAGATCGGTGCGATCGGCGCGGCGGCCTTCGCCGGGATCTTCGTCGGCGGCCTGGTGTTCGGCCGGCTGACCGATGTGATCGGCCGCAAGCTGATGTACGTCATCGACCTCGTCGCACTCGTCGCCTTCTCCGGCCTGAGCGGGCTGGCCGTGGAGCCCTGGCAGGTCATCGCCTTCCGGTTCCTGGCGGGTGTCGCGATCGGGGCCGACTACCCCATCGTGCTGGCGATGCTGGTGGAGTGGGTCCCGCGCCGCCACCGGGCGCCCTTCATCGGGTGGCTGAGCATCGCCTGGGCGGTCGGGGCCACCTGCGCGGCGATCGTGGGCTGGCTGATGGTCGAGTTCCTGGGAGAGGACTCCTGGCGCTGGATCATCGCCTCGCCGGTGGTGCCCGGTCTGATCGTGCTGGCGATGCGGTGGGGATCGCCGGAGTCACCACGCTGGCTGGCACGCCAGGGACGGGAGGCCGAGGCCCAGGCCATCGTCGAGGACATGTTCGGCGCGAACACCCGGCTGGAGGTCGAGGACGAGGGCCCCGGCCAGGGCCCCGGCGGCTTCAGGGCGCTGAACACCCCCCGTAACATCCGCATGCTCGTCTTCTGCAGCGTCTTCTACACCTGTTCCGTCGCCCCCGTCTTCGCGCTCTACACCTTCGGCCCGACGATGCTGGAGACCTTCGGGCTCGGTGAGGGGAATCTGGCGTTCGTCGGCTCGGCGGTGATCAGCGTGCTGTTCATGGCGGGTCAGTTCCCGGCGCTGCGGCTGGTCGAGACGGTGGGCAGACGCCGCCTGCTCATCTGGTGCTTCGGGCTGATGGTGCTGCCCCTCACGGTCCTGGGCGTCATCCCCGAAGCCCCCGCCCTGGTCATCATCGGCTGCTTCAGCGCGTACGCCATTCTCAGCGGCCCGGCCCAGGTGATGCAGTGGGCCTATCCCAGCGAGCTGTTCGCCACCGATGTGCGCGCCACCGCCATCGGCATCGTCACGTCCGCTTCCCGGATCGGCGTCGCGGCCACCACCTATCTGCTCCCCGCCGCCCTCAGCGGCATCGGGACCGGCCCCACCATGCTGATCTTCGCGCTGATCACCGCCCTTGGACTGCTGGTCTCGGTATGGCTGGCACCCGAGACACAGGGCCGGACGCTGGCGGAGAGCAGTGCCGCGGACCGGCCGCCGTCCGGCGGGGGCCAGAGCGCGCCCGCCACCCCGCGGCACGAGTCGCGGGAGACCGCCGAATTCATCGAGTGAGGAGAACGAGATGGCAGGACTGTGGTCGATCGACCCCGGCAGCTCGCCGTACCGGGTCATCCGGGGCACCAGGGGCATCCAGCTGAACCGCTGTGTGGCCGATGTGGGACGCACGGGTCTGGGCGGTGGACTCATGCGGTTCGGCGAGGACGAGGAGATGGGCCCCTGGACCCTCACTTATGACGAGGTCTTCTACGTCCTGGCGGGCGAGCTGACCATCACAGGACCGCGCACACAAGTCCGGCTGGGACCCGGTGAGATCGGGCTGATCGAGACCGGCACCACGGTCACCTACCGGGGTACCGCCGGCACTGAGGCGTTCTATTCCGTAACGCCGCGGGACTGGAAGCCCGCGGGTGAGGCACTGGAGCTGGAACATGGGAACTGAGAAGCGGACCACGGCCGACGCGGTGGTGATCGGGGGCGGATTCGCCGGGGTAACCGCCGCCCGGGAACTGGCGGGCGCCGGGCTCTCCACCGTACTGCTGGAGGCACGGGACCGCCTCGGCGGCCGAACCTGGACAGTAGATTTCGGTGCCGACCGGGTGGAGTTGGGCGGCGCCTGGGTGCACTGGAAACAGCCCCATATCTGGGCCGAACTCACCCGGTACGGCATCGGGATCGAGGAGGACGACACCGCGTACGAGGCCGTGCTCTTCGGGAACCCGCCCCGCCGGCACGAGCCGGACGCGGCGTTCGCCCGGCTGCGCGAACTGGCCGCCGAGTACGCCGGTCTGCACCGGGACGCGCTGCCCCATCCGCACGATCCGCTCCGCCACTCCGCAGGCATCGCCGAACTGGACCGGATGTCCATGGGACAGCGGCTGGCTCAACTGCGGCTGTCACCCGAGGACCGGGACCGGCTGAGCGGTCTGCTGTACGAGGTCGCGGGCTCCCCGCTGGAGGAGGCCGGCCTGCTCGGCATCCTGCGCTGGCTCGCCCTGTGCGACTGGGACGTCAACGCCTGGTACGACACCAACCGCTACCGGCCGGTCGGCGGCACGGCAGCCGTACTCGACGCCATGACGGCGGGCAGTTCGGCCGAGGTCCGTCTCTCCTCGCCCGTGAGCGCGGTGGATTCCCGGCCGGACGGGGTGGCGGTCACCACGGCGGACGGCCGGGTGATCAGCGCCCGCGCGGCGGTCGTCGCGGTGCCGGTGAATGTGTGGCCGTCCATCGACTTCACCCCCGGACTGCCCCCGGGGCACGCTCTGGCGGCGAGGACCGGCATGGGCAAGCCCCACCAGGACAAGGTCTGGATCAAGGTCCGCGGCGATATCGGAAATATCTTCGCGCAGCTTCCGGCCGGTCTGCCGCTGAACTTCTTCTGGACCTTCCGCCAGTACCCGGACGGGCAGCTGATCATCGGTATCAACGCGAATCCGGAACTCGACGTCAACGATCCCGACCGGGTCGCCGAGGTCCTGCGCTCATACGTCCCCGAGATCAAGGAGGTCACCGCTGTACTGGGCCACAACTGGGCGGCGGACCCCTACGCCAGGGGCGGGAACACCAACCACCGCCCCGGCCAGGTGACCGCGCATCTGCGCGATCTGCAACAGCCATGGGGACGCCTGGCGTTCGCCACCGCCGATCTGGCGAGTGGGTGGATGGGTTACATCGACGGGGCGGTCGAGTCCGGACTGCGGGCTGCGCGGAACTGCCGGGCGGTCATCGGCTCCTGACCCCGGTCCCGAAGGCCACCGGGTCCTCAGGGCAGCCGGTCCTGGAGGCAGCCGGTCCGGACGGCCACTGGG
>NZ_JBSGUP010000525.1:0-5839 GCF_053607985.1 Streptomyces sp. NPDC055078 | reverse complement strand
GCACGGCACCGCGCGGGCCCGTCGCCCGGTGCCGGGCGGCCGGTCAGCCGCCGGTCACTTCCGAGCGGTCGCCGCCCCACAGCGTGTGGAACGACCCCTCACGATCGGTCCGCCGATAGGTGTGCGCGCCGAAGAAGTCCCGCTGCCCCTGGGTGAGCGCCGCGGGCAGCCGCTCGGCGCGCAGGGCGTCGTAGTACGCGAGCGCCGCGGCGAACCCCGGCGCCGGGACGCCCTGCCTGGCGGCGGTCGCGACGACTTCGCGCCAGTCGTCCTGCGCCGCCCCGATCTCCGCCGCGAAGTGCTGGTCCGACAGCAGACTCGGCAGCTCGGGCCGCGCGTCGTAGGCGCCGCGGATCCGGTCCAGGAAGGCCGCCCTGATGATGCAGCCGGCCCGCCAGACCGCCGCCACCGAACCGAGGTCGATGCCCCAGTCGTAGGTCTCGCTGCCCGCCCGGATCTGGTGGAAGCCCTGGGTGTACGAAACGATCTTGGAGGCGTACAGGGCCTGCTCGACCCGCTCGGCGAACCGCGCCGCCGCGGGCTCGTCGAGTACCTGCGGCACCGGCCCCGGCAGCCCGCGCGAGGCGTCGCGCAGCTCCCCGTGGCCGGAGACCGAACGGGCGAAGACGGCCTCCGCGATACCGGAGACCGGCACCCCCAGATCGAGCGCGATCTGCACGGTCCACCGGCCGGTGCCCTTCTGCTCCGCCTGGTCCAGGACCACGTCGACAAAGGGCTTCCCGGTCGCCGCGTCCGTATGGGCCAGCACCTCCGCCGTGATCCCGATCAGATACGAGTCGAGCCGGCCGGTGTTCCAGGTGCGGAATGTTTCCGCGATCTTCGCGGGGGAGTAGCCCCCGACCGAGCGCAACAGGTGGTACGCCTCGGCGATCAGCTGCATATCGGCGTACTCGATGCCGTTGTGCACCATTTTCACGAAGTGACCCGCGCCGTCCGGCCCGATATGCGCCACGGTCGGCGCACCGTCGGGTGCCTTCGCCGCGATCTTCTCCAGCAGCGGTCCGAGCGAGGCGTACGACTCGGCCGAGCCGCCCGGCATGATGCTGGGTCCGAGCAGCGCGCCCTCCTCGCCGCCCGAGATCCCCGCGCCCACGAAGTGGATACCGTGCTCACGCAACTCCCGCTCCCGGCGGCGGGTGTCGGCGAAATGGGCGTTGCCGCCGTCGATGATGACATCGCCCGCCTCCAGCAGCGGTACGAACTCCTGGATCACGGCATCCGTCGGCTCACCCGCCTTGACCATGATCACCAGACGGCGGGGGCGCTCCAGCGCCGCGACGAAGTCCTCGGCGGACTCGGCCGCCACGAACGTGCCCTCATCGCCGAACTCCTCGACCAGCTCCCGCGTCCGGGCCGTCGTCCGGTTGTGCACGGCGACCGTGAAGCCGTTGCGGGCGAAGTTCCGGGCGAGGTTACGGCCCATGACCGCGAGCCCCGTCACCCCGATCCGGGCTGTTCCACTCATGATCTGTGCTCCTGGCTGTCCGTCGGATGATCCATGTCCGCTCCAGACATACCACCCGTTGATCCGGTCCGGACATACCACCCGCTGATCCGGTCCGGCCCGGCCGTACACGCTTCTTCGAACCGTCCGGGGCCCCCTGCCGGTGCCCGGATCAAGGCCGGCGTGCTGCCTCGCGCTCGCCGGAGCGGGTTACGTCGCGCTCGCCGGACCGGTGGGGCCGGGCGGCAGGTCCCGGGCCCGCCAGCCCCACGGCGAGAGCCACGGCAGCGAGCCCGGCGGCGCTCCACAGAAGGGGGGTGACGCCGGTCGATTCCACGACGGTCCCGCCGAGGAAGGCGCCCAGGGCGATGGCGGCGGTGAAGACACCCACATAGATTCCGGTCACCTGCTCGACGCGGTGTGGTGCGGACTGGGTCATCCAGATCTGCCCGGCCACCGACAGTCCGCCGTACGCCTGGCCCCACAGGGCAACGCCGGCTCCGGTGACACCGGCCGTCGTGCTGAAGAGCGCGAGCAGCGCGATCGCCGAGCCGATACCGGCCGCCAGGACCAGCACCGTCGCGCGGGCGCGGCGCGCGGCCAGGGCGCCGGCGGCGAAGTTGCCGGCCAGGCCGAAGGCGCCGTAGACCAGCAGGACCAGGGCGATGGCCCCCGGTGTCAGGCCGGTGCGCTCTTCGAGGACGGGCCGCACATAGGTGTAGGCGGCGAAGTGGGCGGTGACGAGGAACAGGATCAGTACCAGACCTACGGTCACCGGGGTGGTGCGCGGCAGCGGCTCGCGGCCGGTTCGGTTGTCCGCGCCGGCCGGTGGGGCCGGGCGGGGGAGACGGGGCAGCGCCAGCAGGAGTCCGGCGGTGAGGAGCACCGCGGCGGCGGACAGCGCGGCGAACGTGGCACGCCAGCCGAAGGCGTTGCCGATGAGTGTGCCCAGGGGTACGCCCGCGACGGAGGCGGCGCCGACCCCGCCGACGGCGGCGGACACGGCGAGCGCGGCGTGGCGGGGGGCGACCAGCCGGGGTGCGACCGCGGCAGCCAGGCCCCACACCGCCCCCATCCCGATCCCCAGGACCGCCCGGGAGACGACCAGCAGGCCGAAGCCGTCCGCCACGGCGGTCAGCGCGTTACCGGCGGCCAGCACCACCATCGCCCCGGCCAGCACCAGTCGCCGGTCGAGCGCACCCAGCAGTCGGGGTACCGCGGGGGCGGTGACAGCGGTCACCAGGCCGGTGATCGTCAGGCTGTACCCCGCCGTACCCGGGGTGATCCGCAGGCTGTCGGCCATCGGGGTCAGCACCCCGACCGGCAGCATCTCTGACGTCACGACCACGAACGTGCTCAACGACAGCACCACGACCGCCACCCATTGCCACGGTGTGGTGCGGGCCGAATCAGGGTCGGCCTTCTGAACCGCTGCGTACGAAACCATGGCACCAAGCAATCAGCGTGCCGGGGCCGGAACAACAGCGATCTTCTCAAGGATCGATCAGCTAGGGTAATCGATCGGGGCTGCCGGAAGGGATGCGGTGAGCGGTGCGGTGAGCGGTGCGGTGAACCAGGTCCATGTCCAGGAGATCGAGTGCCTGCTCGTGCTGGCCGAGGAGTTGCACTTCGGCCGGACGGCCAGGCGCCTTGGCTTGTCCCAGGGCCGGGTCAGCCAGCTCGTCGCCGCCCTCGAACGCCGGGTCGGCGTTCGGCTCGTCGACCGCACCAGCCGGAGCGTGGCGCTCAGCCGGTTCGGCGCGCAGTTCGTCGACGAGGTGCGCCCGGCGTACGAGACACTGGCCACGGTGATCACCCAGGCGCGCGAGCGCGCCCGCAGCGGCAGTCTGTGCCAGTTGCGCATCGGCTTCCACGGCAGTGTCTACGAAGAGGTCACCGAGGCGTTCCGCCGGCTTCGCGCCCATCACGAGGTCACGATGACGCTGAGCGAGATCCCGCTGGGCTCGCCCTTCTCGGCTGTGCTCGACGGCAGTCTCGACGCCGTGGTGGTCGAGCTGCCCGTCCGCGAGACCGCACTGACCACCGGGTTCCGCTTCCCTCCGCAGGACCGGCTGCTCGCCGTCGCGTCCTCCCACCCCATGGCCGCCGCCGACCGGGTGCACGTCGAGGAACTGGCGGGTCTTGACCTCCTCCACCCCATGGGAGACGCCCCCGACTACTGGATGGCCGCCCGCGTACCGCGCTCCACACCCGCCGGCGCACCCATCCGCTCCACCATGGGGATGACCACCGTTCAGGAGGGCCTCGCGCTCGTCGCCTCCGGCGGGGGCGCCATGCTGGTCTGCCGTCCGCTGACCGAGCGTGCCACCCGGGGCGATGTGCGCTATCTCGAAATCGACGGCCTCGAAGAACCGTCGCAGCTGGGCCTGATCTGGCGCACCGACCGCGCCAACCGGCAACTGGCCGCGCTCGCCCAGCTCCTGCACCAGGAGTTCGCCCGGGCCCGGACCCCGGAGCCGCTTCACCCGTGACCGGGCAGGGGCGCGCGGTGCTCGTGCCCGGGGGCGCACCCCGTCCTGCCAGGTCATAGCCGATACGGCGCGCATCGGTCCAGGTCAGCGAAGTGCTCCCGGTGAGCCCTTGTCAGAGTCCAGTGGGAATGCTTAGGTTGACCGCTTGACGTGACCTTTCTGTGATCTGTCGTACTGCTCTGTGGGGGAGTGTCATCATGGCCGCAACCGGTAGGCATCGCCGACAGCAACCGAGCCGCATCAACCGCGCCTCGCTCACCGTCACCGCGGGCGGCGCCGGTATGGCGCTGCCCTTCATCGGCGCGGGCAACGCCCACGCGGCGTCCGTGGATGTCTGGGAGAAGGTCGCGGCCTGTGAGTCGACCAAGCAATGGAAGATCAACACAGGTAATGGCTACTTCGGCGGGCTCCAGTTCACCCAGTCGACCTGGGAGGCGTACGGCGGCCGGGAGTACGCGCCGCGCGCGGACCTCGCCAGCAAGGACCAGCAGATCGCGGTCGCCGAGCGGGTGCTGAAGGGGCAGGGGCCCGGAGCCTGGCCGAACTGCTCGGTACGCGCCGGTCTCGCGCGTGGCGGGGACGCCCCCGACGTCTCGCCCGAGCGCCGAGCGGCCCCCGAGCGCGGCGAGCGCGCCAAGCAGCAGGGCGACCGCGGGATCCAGCCGCGCGCGAGCACCCAGCCGAAGCCGAAGACGGATCCCCGGCCGAGGACGGACCCGCAACCGAAGGCGACGCCGACCACGGTGCCCACCCAGCGCGAGGGCTACACCGTGGCGCACGGGGACTCGCTCTCCGGGATCGCACGTGCCGAGGAGGTCCCGGGTGGCTGGCAGCGGCTGTACGCCCAGAACCGGACGACGGTGGGACCCGACCCCGATCTGATCCATCCGGGCCAGAAGCTGTTGCTGCGGATGACGGCCCCCGTGAAGCGCCCGGCGGAACAGAAGCAGGGAGGTGCCGAGCAGAAGCGGGGAACCGGCGAGCGCGAGTCCGCCAGGCAGCCGGCTCCTCAGCAGGCCCCCAAGAAGCAGTCCGCGAAGCAGCACGCCCCCAAGCAGCAGGCGCCGAAGAAACAGGCGCCGAAGAAGCGCGCTCCCGAGGCGGACAAGGCGGATAAGGCTGCCAAGGCCGACAAACAAGAGGCCAAGCAGGTGCGCACCGCCAGGCCCGCCCGCGCCTCGGGCCTGAGCGCCCCCGTCGACGCGCGCACCGGCACCCCGTACCGCAAAGCGGGCTCCGCCTGGTCCAGCGGCTATCACACCGGGGTGGACTTCCCCGTCCCCACGGGCACATCGGTGAAGGCGGTCGCATCAGGCCGCGTCGTATCGGCGGGATGGGCCGGGTCGTACGGATATCAGGTGGTGATCCGCCACTCGGACGGCAAGTACAGCCAGTACGCGCATCTCTCGGCGCTCACGGTGCGCTCCGGCCAGGCTGTCGCGAGCGGCCAGCGGATCGCCCGCTCGGGGTCCACCGGCAACAGCTCAGGACCGCATCTCCATTTCGAGGTCCGGACAGCCCCGGGGTACGGAGCCGACATCGACCCCCTGGCCTATCTCCGGGCGGGTGGTGTCTCGCTCTGACAGCGTCGACCGGATCCCGGGCGGCAGGATCTCCGGCCGCCTGGGCCGCGAGGACCGGGGGTCGGGCGTCAGCGGGGCGGTGTTCCGGGGCTCCGGGGAGCGAGGCTCCGAGAGCCGGGGATCCGGAGCCGGCGGCGCGGTGGACCGGGCATCCGGCGGACTCGGAATCGCGGGCAGGGCCGAGGGCAGGGATTCCGTGGACCGGGGCTCCCCGGTCCCGCGCCCCGGCGACGGCCGGTGCCGCGTCGTCGGCCCGGACTCCCTGAGCGACCCGGCCTCCCGGAGCGAGGAGGACTCCC
>NZ_JBSGUP010000524.1:0-5839 GCF_053607985.1 Streptomyces sp. NPDC055078 | reverse complement strand
GCCGGGCGGACACCCCCTCAAGGACCGGAAGCACAGGAAACACAGGAAACACAGGAACAGCGACGACAGCAGCAGCGGCGGAGCGGGCGGCGGCGGGCCGACAGGGCAGCAGGGCGCGGGCGGAGACGGCCGGTACGGAGTGCGCGGGATCAGACCTGCCCGGCCTTCTCCAGCGCGGTGCAGCAGGTGTCCACCAGCAGCCGGGTCACCACATACGGGTCGACGTTGGCGTTGGGCCGGCGGTCCTCGATATAGCCCTTGCGGTCCCGCTCGACCTGCCAGGGGATACGGACCGAAGCGCCACGGTCGGAGACGCCGTAGCTGTACTCGTTCCAGGGGGCGGTCTCGTGCAGCCCGGTGAGCCGGTCGTCGATGCCCGCGCCGTAGTTCTTGACGTGGTCGAGCGGCTTGGAGCCCTCACCCAGCGACTCACAGGCGGTGATGATGGCGGCGTACCCGTCGCCGTTGTCGCCGCCTTCGCGCATCGCCCTGGTGGAGAAGTTGGTGTGCGCCCCGGCGCCGTTCCAGTCGCCCTTCACGGGCTTGGGGTCCAGCGTCGCCGCGATCCGGAAGTCCTCGGCGGTGCGGTAGAGCAGCCAGCGGGCGATCCACAGCTGGTCCGCGACCTCGACCGGCGCGATCGGGCCCACCTGGAACTCCCACTGGCCGGGCATGACCTCGGCGTTGATGCCGGAGATCCCGAGCCCGGCCCGGAGGCAGTTGTCCAGGTGCGCCTCCACGACTTCGCGGCCGTGGATCTCATCGACGCCGACACCGCAGTAGTAGCCGCCCTGGGGGGCCGGGAAGCCGCCGACCGGGAAGCCGAGCGGACGGTCGCCCTCGAAGAAGGTGTACTCCTGCTCGATGCCGAAGACGGGCTCCTGCTCGGCGAACCGCTCGGCCACCTCGACCAGGTGGGCCCGGGTGTTGGACTCGTGCGGGGTCAGATCCGTGTTCAGGACCTCGCAGAGCACCAGTACGTCGTCGTCGCCCCGGATCGGGTCCGGACAGGTGTGGACCGGCTTCAGCACACGGTCGGACGCATGGCCCTTGGCCTGGTTGGTGCTGGACCCGTCGAAGCCCCACAGGGGCAGCTCGGTGAGCCCGCCCGAGGGGACCCCGGGCAGGATCCTGGTCTTCGAGCGGAGCTTGGCGGTCGGCTCGGTTCCATCGATCCAGATGTACTCAGCCTTGAACGTCACGGGGGCCTCATCCTGTGCGGGGTGGAGCGGTATGTGATGAAGCTTCGCAATGCACGATTTCCCACCTGTTGCCCGATGGTGAACCCCGTGTTACGCCTGGGTACACGAATGGCCTGTACGGGGTACGCGCCGCGGGACCCGGTGCTCGCCCTACCGGGCACTCGCACCCAGGACAGCCGGCCCCACCCGGGCTCACCGCCCGCGCCCCCCGGCCCGCCGCTCCGCCCCGTGCTTGAGCAGCGAGCCGAAGCCCGCGTCCCGGATTCTGCCGATGAGCTGCTCCCGGCCGATCCCGAGCGCCTGTGCCGTGAGGTCGAGCCGCCAGTCGTGATCGTGCAGCCGGTTCAGCAGATACCCGCGCCGGATCTGGGCCTCCGAGAGCCGGAACGTCTTGAGATAGGCGGCCCGGCCCTTGCGGTCGGTGATCACCTCACCGATGTGCTGCTCCGGCTCCCCGCGCCGGAAGGACGGCAGAAAGCGCCACAGCCCGAACTCCCCCATGGAGTGGACACGGTCGAACCGGTACGAGGGCGCGAGCAGCCGGTCCGCCATCAGCGCGTCATGGCTCATCGCCCACTCCGCCTCCCGCGCCCGCGCCGCCGCCCGCAGATCGGCGAGCGTCGTCATATGGCGTCCGTCGCGGATCCGGACCTCGAAGTCGGGCACGGGCCCGCCGAACAGGGCGTACTGGTGGACCAGTTCGCCGTACAGATCCTCGATCAGCGAGGGGTGCAGAGCCCGGTAGTCGTCCGGATGCGGTACGGCGAAGGCGGCGGCCAGTGAGTCCGCCGCGTACACCAGCACACCGCACTGACCCGGGTGGATCTCGAAGATCCGCAGGGCCTCCCCGAGCCCGGGGATCTGCCGGCCCGTGTACGCCGCCTCCGCGCGCGGCGACAGACCCTCCCGTACCGCCCGCTGGGACCATTCGTCCCAGACGATGGACGGGCCGCCGAAGTGCAGCGACAGATATCCGTCCAGGGCGAGATGCAGCGGCAGGAAGCGCAGCCGCTTCCCGGCCGAGCCCTTCTCGCCGCTCTCCCGGCTGTCCCCGTCACCGCGGCGCCGCTTGGCCAGCCGGTGGTGCACCCGCAGGGGGACGCACTCCGGTGGGAGGTCGCCGAGCTGGGTGCCGTACGCGGCGGACCGGCCGCCGTCGCCCGACCAGTCGGCGACGAAGCCGTGCGGGATGTAGGAGACATAGCCGCCGCGCGGGCCAGTCGTCACCATGGCGTACTCCCGGCCGTAGACCTCATGGCGCAGCCGCAGCCCCGCCACCGGCGTATCGCGTACCAGCGGCACCAGCCGGATGCCGCCCCACACCTGGGCGGGCATCGTCGTCAGCCCGGTCAGATCGAGTTTGTTCACCGCGCCGCCGCCCGGTGACCGCGCAGAAAGCGCCCGATGCGGCGGTCCAGATAGTCCTGGAGTTCGGCGAGAGAGGTACGGCCCTCGGCGAACTGCGCGATCTCCACCAGCGCCGCCAGATCCTCCGCGTCCCGGACCCCGGCCGTCGGCACGCTCGGCGCGAGCCGCCGGACATCAAAACCGTCCGCGTCGTACACCGGGTTCAGATGGACCACACTTGTACGCCGCCCGGGATCGAGCCGGGTGCGCCAGATCCGCAGCACCTCACCGGCCAGCCCCGGCGGGGCGTTGTCCCAGCCGTCCGAGACGATCAGCAGCCGCTCCGGGGCGTCCTCCAGCGCGTCGAGAATCCGCGTCCCGACCGGGCTCGGCCCCCAGGGGCGTACCAGCAGGGGATCACGCCCGCCCGAGGTCCAGTGCGCGCGATACGAACCGGCCAGCGCCTCCAGCAGAAAGTGCGCCCCCAGGGCGACCGCCAGTGGGCGGCGGCGCTTGACCCCCGAGCCGTACGACGAATAGCTGTCGTCCAGTACGGCCGAAACCCGCCCCCAGGTCCCGGCGTACGGGCCCGCCACGCGCCGGGCCGTGGCCCGCAGGGCGTCCGTCAGCTCCGCGCGCCGGGGCGCCCGGTCCGCCATGGGCAGTGACAGGACGTAGAGGGCGAGCCGGGTGAGCGGCATACCGGTGAGATCGGCCCGGGGGCCCGCGCTCTGCGTGCGCAGCCGCTCCAGCCTGGTCATCCGAGGCGCGATCCGCTCCAGGAAGTCGGCGCGCGGGACTCCGCGCCGGGCGGCGAAGCCCTCGGCGGCGGTGAACGGCAGCTCGTAGAGCGCGTCCCGCTCGTAGTGGGCGCGACGGTGCGCTTCGAGGCGGGCGTCGGCGTAGCGGACCCGCTTGCCGGGGCGGAAGAGGAAGTCGCCCAGCTCGCCGCCGCCGGGTTCGACGCCGCCCGGCTTGCCCTCGCCCGGCTTGCCCTCGCCGGGCCCGATACGAAGGTGCCCGATACGGAGGTGGGTGTGCCGGGCCGCCGTCTTGAGCCCCCGGCGGTACTTCACCGCGTCATGGGCGAGATCGGGCCGGGCCGCCAGCCAGTCGCGCTGGATCGCCCGGGTGCGGCGGTTGTTCACCTTCGCGGTACGCAGCGCGCGGAACAGCCGGTACACCCGCTGCGGCGGCAGCGCGGCCAGCCGCGCCGCGATCAGCCGGCCCTCGGTCCGCTTCTGGGCCTCGTCCGCGTCGCCCGGTGTGCGCAGCAGCTCCTCGATGATCCGCGCGGCGTTGTGGTCGTTGATGTCGAGCGCGAGGACCGCCGCGTACAGGGGCCGGTAGTTGACCCGTACGTACTCATGCAGAAAGGACAGCGACAGCCGCTGCTCATACGCCCGGGAGCGGAACTCGCGCTGACCGGTGGCCGTGACGGCCGCGTTCACGAACAGCAGGACGTCCTCGGCGGCGATGAGATCGGCGAATGTCTCGGCGGTCCGGTCCGTCCGAGGGCTCCCGGTGGTCCCCGGCATCGTGATCCCCCCTGGTCTCCCTGGTGCGCGCATCCGGGGACCGGCCGGGGAATGAGGGGGCGAACAGCGAAATCATTGCTTCAAAGGCAGGTCCCGGAAGTCGCGCCGGAGTCCCGCGGCCGGTCCCGCCGAACGTAACACCCCGGTGCCCGGCCGTCTGCGGAATATCGGCCGCGCGGGCACACTGGGGGCCATGACCAAGCCCGTAGAACTGTTGCGTGTCGGACTCCTCGGCGCCGGACCGTGGGCGGAGCACACCCAGGCGCCCGCGCTCGCCGCCCATACGGGGGTGGAGTTCACCGGGGTGTGGGCGCGGCGGCCCGAAGCGGCGCTCGCGCTGGCGACGGCGCACGGCACCCGGGCGTTCGCGGGCGACGCGGGCGTCGATGAGCTGCTCGCAGGCTGCGACGCCGTCGCGTTCGCGCTGCCGCCGGACATCCAGGCTCCGCTGGCGGCCCGCGCGGCGGCGGCCGGCCGCCCGCTGCTGCTGGACAAGCCGGTCGCGACGACCGTGGCCGCCGCGACCGCCACGGCCGAGGCGGCGGCGCACGCCGGGGTCGCATCCGTCGTCTTCTGCACCCTGCGCTTCGCGCGCGACACCGCGCCCTGGATCGCCGAGCAGGCGGCGGTCGGCGGCTGGTTCACCGCCCATGCCCAGTGGCTCGGTTCGCTGTACGCGCCGGGCGCCGACAGCCCGTACGCGGCATCGCCGTGGCGGCGGGAGAAGGGCGGGCTGTGGGACGTCGGACCGCATGTGCTGTCCGTACTGATTCCGGTGCTCGGCGAGGTGACCGCCGTGGCGGCGGCGCGCGGGCCGGAGGACACCGTCCATCTCGTGCTGCGGCACTCCTCGGGCGCTTCGAGTACGGCGGCCCTGGGGCTGAGCGCTCCGCCCAAGGCGACCGGGGCGAGCCTTGAACTCATCGGCGACCAGGGGAAGGTGGCGCTGCCCGCCTGGTCCGACGCCGTCGCCTCGTTCGGTGCCGCGCTGGACGCGCTCCTCGACGCGGTGCGCACCGGCCGGCCGCATGCGTGCGACATCCGGTTCGGGCTGCGGCTGACGGAGATCCTCCAGGAGGCGGAGGAGCAGTTGGTGTGACGGTGGGGGAGGCGCGGCCCGGGGCCCCCGGCGGCTGGGTAGCGGCTCGCTTCCGTGCCGTTCCCGACGCCGGTCGCGGGCGGTGATCCGTTGCGCGGACAGGGTTCTGACGGAGTGTCGCGGCCTCCCTGAGGGATCACCCGTTCGACTGACGTAACGTACCCGCGTGCGACTGCTGGAAATATCCGACCTGGTCGTGGCCCACGACCCTCACACCCGCGAACGCCTGCCGGTCCGGCGCGACGCGGTCGTCGCCCGCCTGGCGGCGACGGGCGACCGCCGGGGAGCGCGGATCGCCGCGAGCCTGCCGTGCGACGAGAACGGTGTTCTCGATCCGTGCGCGGTGGACCGCCGGCTCATCGTCGTCCACACCGAGCTACAGCGGCTGAGCGAGGAACTCCGTATCGGCGAACGGGTCGCGGGGCTGCTCCGTCCCATCCTCGCGGCCGTTCGCGCGGCCGACCCCGGGGCGCGGCTGCGCGTGGTCGACGTGGGCTCCGGACTGGGCTATCTGGTGCGCTGGCTGGCGGCGTCGGGAGCCCTGAACGGGCTTGGAGCGCGCCACCCGGCCGCCCCGACTATCCCGGCCGCCCCGGCCGCCCCGGCCGGTCCGACCACCCCGACCGCCCCGACTACCTCGGCCGGTCCGACGG
>NZ_JBSGUP010000523.1:0-5844 GCF_053607985.1 Streptomyces sp. NPDC055078 | reverse complement strand
GAGGGCGCGGTGTACAGGATGGTGGCCCCAGCAGCGACTCCAGCGATGGCTCCAGCGGCGGAACCGCCGGCCGGCACCGGGACGCTCGCCGGGGTGCCGGTCGCCCCGCCGGAGGCCGCGGGGGCCGGCTGGGCGGCAGTACCGCCCCCGGTGCCGGCGGGCGTGCCCCCGGGGGCTGCCGGGGCGCCGGACGCCTCGGCCATCGCCTCCTCGGCCGATTCGCCGACGGTGGCCAGCACCAGGATGGGGGTACCGACGGTGACGGGCGTGCCCGGCTCGACCAGGAATCCCGCGACCGTGCCGGACTCCTCCGCCTCGTAGTCGACCGCGGCCTTCTCGGTCTCGATCTCGACGAGCGGCTGTCCCACCGACACTTCCTGGCCGGGCGAGACATGCCAGCTGAGCACGATGGCCTCGGCCATGCCGGTCAGGACTTCGGGCATGCGTACGACGAGGGCCATCAGTGGCCTCCCATGGCAGCCTGGCCGCGCCGGAGCGCGGCGGTGATGTCGTCCACCTGGGCGATGGCCGCGGCTTCGAGCACCCGGGAGATGGGCGGGCTGGCCTCGCCGCCGGTGACGCGCTCGACCGGCTGGTCGAGCCAGTCGAAGTAGCGGCGCTGGATCTCGTCGGCCAGCCAGCCGCCGTAGGAGGTTCCCTGTGCGCCCTGTTCGACGATGAGTACGGCGTTCGTCTTGCGGATGCTCGCGCCGATGGTGTCCCAGTCGATCGAGGCCCGGTCGAGCCAGCGCAGGTCGATCAGGTCGGCGTCCGCGCCGCACTCCTCGATCGCCTCCAGCGCCTTGTGCACCATCGACAGATAGCTGATGACGGTGATGTCGGAGCCGGTACGGCGCACCGCCGCCCGGCCGAGCGGCAGCTGATAGTCGAGGTCGCCCTCGGGGACGTCCTGGCGCAGCCCGTACAGGTCGACGTGCTCGATCACCAGGACCGGATCGTCAAGGGCCATGGCGGTGTTGAGCAGCCCGATGTAGTCGGCCGCGGTGGAGGGGGCCACGATCCGCCAGCCCGGGTTGGTGGCGAAGATGCCGGCCGGGTCCATGAGGTGCTGGGAGCCGTAGCCGCTGCCCATGGCCACCTTGGTGCGCAGTACGACGGGGACGGTGCTGTCGCCGCCGAACATGTGGCGGGCCTTGCCGATCTGGTTGAACACCTGGTCGGCGGCGACCCAGAGGAAGTCGGGGTACATGAACTCGATGACGGGCCGGAACCGGCCGTCCAGGGCCATGCCTCCCCCCAGACCGGCGAAGGCGTTCTCGCTGATGGGGGTGCCGAGGACCCGGTCGGGCGCGACCTTCAGCGCCCGCTTGGTCACACCGTTGGTGCCGCCGCCGAGGCGGTGCACGTCCTCGCCGAGGACGATGACCCGCGGGTCTTCGGCCATCCGGCGTCCGAGGGTGTCGGACGCCGCCTCGACGAAGCGTTTCTGCTCGACGGGGCCCTCGTACAGTGCCGGGTCGAGAGTGCGCGCGCCTGCCAGCTCGCGGGCGTCACCGCGCAGGCCGTCGTTGACGGTCGCCGGGTCCGGCCAGAGCGCGGGAACGATCCGCCGCTTGCCCCGGGTGTCGGGGTCGGCCTCCACCAGTTCGTCCACGATCCGGCGCATCGCCCCCTGTGCCTGCTCGCGCACCCCGGCGGCCGTGGCGTCGTCCAGCAGGCCGAGGCGGGTCAGCTGCCGCTCCATCAGCGCGATGGGGTCGCGCTCGCGCCAGGCCGCCTCCTCCTCCTTGGTGCGGTAGCCGAAGGCGCTGCCGGTGTAGCCGCCGTTCTGGTGGAAGTAGCGGTAGACGTCGGCCTCGATGATGCACGGGCCGCCCCCGTCGCGCATGACCTTCTCGGCCTCGGTCATGGCCAGGTGCACGGCGAGGGGGTTCATCCCGTCGACCCGCCACGACGGAATGCCGAAGCCGAGTCCGCGCCCGGAGAGCCGGTCCTCCCGGGTGACCTCGCCGACGCGTGTCGCGACGGCGTAGAGATTGTTCTCGATGAAGAAGCACAGGGGCAGGTCCCAGGCAGCCGCGAGGTTCATCGTCTCCAGTACGGATCCGATGTTGACCGCTCCGTCGCCGAAGTAGGTGACGGTCAGGTCGTCGGTGCCGGCCTGGCGCTGGGCCCAGGCGTTGCCCGCGGCGAGCGGTACTCCCCCGCCGACGATCGCGTTGCTGCCCAGCGCACCGGCTTCGAGCCACTGCAGATGGATCGAGCCGCCGCGCCCCTTGCCGAATCCCTGGGCGAGCCCCAGGATCTCCGCGAGTGTGCGGCGCAGCACGGTGCGTACGCCGTCGTCCACGAGGTCGGCCAGATCGGCGGTGCCCCTGGTCACATGGGTGAGGGCCTTGGCGAGGAACTGGTGGTGGCTGCGGTGCGAGCCGTTGATGCCGTCGGTGGTCCGCAGGGTGATCGCCGAGCCGACGGCCCCGCCCTCCTGTCCGATGCTCGAATGGGCGGGTCCGTGCACCAGCCCCTCACCCGCGAGGTCGAGCACGGTCTCCTCGAAGGCCCGGATGAGGTGCAGCTGGGCGAGCATGCCGCGCAGCAGGCCCGGGTCGGCTCTGCCCCAGTCGGATTGCGTGGCCGCAATCTCCACCCAGGGACGGATCGGGTCCAAACGTCGTTGGCGTGACAAGGCTCCTCCGTGGCATCCGAGCGCGACAGCGCACTGTTCCGCTGTCGAAGCTATGCAGAACTTAAACCGGATAGGATCCAATCGCAATACTCGACGCGACGATCTTTCCCAGATACTCTCGATGACCTCCAGATATTGTATCCAATACTCCTGCGGAGCGCTCGCGGGGACAAGAGAGGAGCACCTATGCCGCTGCCTGGCCTGCGGGGCACCGAGCACATCGGATTCACCGTTCCCGACCTGGAGGAGGCGGACGCCTTCTTCACGGATGTGATCGGCTGCGTACGCGTCTATCAGCTCGGCCCCTTCGTGCACGAGCACGACGAGTGGATGACCGAGCAGCTGAACGTCCACCCGCGCTCGATCATGCGCAAGCTGTACTTCTACCGCTGCGGCTTCGGCCCGAACTTCGAGGTCTTCCAGTGGGAGTCCGCCGACGGTCAGCTCCCCCAGCCGCGCAACACCGACATCGGCGGGCACCACCTGGCGTTCTACGTCGACGACCTCGATGCCTCGGTCGCCTATCTCAGGTCCCGGGGCGTCCGGGTCCTCGGTGAACCGGTCGCCAGCTCGGCCGCCAGCGCGGGGCAGCGCTGGGTCTACTTCCTCAGTCCCTGGGGCATGCAGTTGGAGCTGGTCAGCTTTCCGCACGGCAAGGCATACGAAGCGGGCGCGTCAGTGACACTGTGGAACCCGACCCGCCCAGCAGACTGAGGAGGCTTTGCACCGTGAGCGACCATGTCTTCCTGCGTGCCCTGAGCAAGCCCATGGCCGACCTTCCGGACGAGAAGGAGTCAGGCACCGGACGACACGGCAACGCGGGCCGTCGCATCGCCGACGGCCTGCGTGCGGCGATCCTGTCCGGGGAACTGCCCCCCGGGACCCGGATCCGCCAGGAGGAGGTCGCGGCGCGCTACGGGGCCAGCCGGATCCCCGTGCGCGGCGCCCTGAACATCCTCCAGGCGGACGGCCTGGTGACCCTCGTGGCGAACTCCGGAGCGTGGGTCGCGCGGCTGAACCTCGCCGAGTGCGAGGAGGTCTACCAACTGCGCGAGCAGATCGAGCCGCTCCTGCTCCGCGCGAGCCGGCCCGGTCTGACGGCCGCGAAGCTCGACCGGCTGGACGAGCTGGCGGCACAGATGGAACAGGCGACCACGCCCGAGGACTTCCTGCACTGGGACCGGGAGTTCCACGACCTGTCGTACTCGGGCACGGAGACATTCGTCCTCGCGGATGTCGTCCTGCGGCTGTGGAACATGACCCAGCAGTACCGGCTCGCCTTCATCCGGCTGCTCGAAGAACACGGCAGCGCGGTCGTCCACGACGAGCACCGCATGCTCGTGCGCGCGCTGCGAGAGGGCGACGACGATCAGGCGAGCCTGGTCATACGGGGCCACATCCGCCGCACCCGCCTGGCACTCGCACAGCACCCGGAACTCTTCGACACGGCACCACCCAGGGCGAACTGACCCCCGTACGGTGAGCGGGACCGGCCCGCGGTGCCTCGCGGATGGCGTGCCCGGGCCGGGGCTGGTGCCGTCGGCCCGGGGCTGGTGCCGTCGCGCCGGGGCTGGTGCCGTCGCGCCGGGCGGTGGCTATGCGCGGGCTTCGATCCGTGCCAGGTAGTCCCGGATGATGCCGACGTACTCGCGGCGGAGCGGTTCCTTCTCCAGATAACCCATATGTGCCGCCCCGGCCTGAGTGACATGTTCCGAGTCCGGAATGCGCGCGGCGATATCGGCGAGGTGCGAGGGAACGCATTCGTCGAACTCGCCGCCGAGTACGAGCGTCGGCAGCCTGATGCGTTCGAGTTCGGCGAAGATGTCCCAGTCCCTGAGGGTTCCGGTCACATGGTAGTCGGCGTGCCCGATCATCGTCCGGAACGTCGTCAGGCTCATGAGTTCCGGGTCCAGGGTCACCGAAGCGGTACGCACCACACACGCGCGCAGGTACTCCCCCTGGGCGACCATATAGTCGGGATCGCCGGTCTCGCCTCGCAGTTCGCGGCCGTAGGTACGGTCGAGCACATCGCCCGGCAGTTCCGCCAGCAGGTCCCGGACCTCTTTCTCGAACCGCGGCACGCTCGCCAGTCCATTGGCGCAGATGAGACTCGTCCACTCCGGCGCCCGCTCGGCGGCGAACTGAAGGCCGAGCATGGCTCCCCAGGAGTGGCCGTAGACATGCGGCCGTTCCAGGCCGAGACCTTCGGTCACCGCGCCGAGTTCATCGAGGAATCGGTCCACCGTCAGCAGCGAGATGTCGTCGACCCGGTCCGAACGCCCCACCCCGAGCTGGTCGTACCAGATGATCTCGCGTTCCCCGGCGAGCGGCTCGAATGCCTCGAACAGAAGGTCACTCGGATATCCGGGCCCACCGTGGACAATGAGGAGCGGTACCCCGCCGCTGCCCGCCCTGCGGTACCGGACGTTGCCTCCCGGCACCGGAACCGTGCCTTCGCGTATATCGGTCGAACTCACGGCTGCCGCCCGTCCTCTGCAGGTTCCATACCGGTCGGCATGGCATAGGAGTATTCCTCTATCCGGTCGATGAGATCCTCGTCGAACCGGAAGTACATGGCGGCATGGACCTCGCTGCGGGACCCGTCGGCCAGGGCCAGCCGGAGAATCTGCTGCTGAAACACCTCGCCCGGATTCTCGAACTGGCGGGTGATCTCGTACCGCATGGAGCCGAGCGCCGGGACAAGGGGTTTCAGCTGCTCCAGTTTCTCATCGATCGACTGGTCCCCCTTCCCGTCGTTGTGCCACACGGTCGCCGTGCCGGTGCACATCGCCCGCATCCCGTCGAATTCATATGCTTCCAGGTGCCGAAGGCATTGAATCGCCTTCTCCCTGATGTTCCGCTCCATGGTGAGGTCCTCTTTCGCTGCCTCTTGCCGAAAATTCCGCTGCGGAGAGCCGGTTGTTCCCCATGCAGAGGTCCGGGGGCGCCGCGGAATCCCCAACGTAGAGAAGAATTACTCGAAAAGTAAGGCTTGACTTGCCCTGTCGCTTCCGGCAGCGGAATTCCGATCCAGCGGAAAATCCCAGGTCAGGAGGGGTGAATAAAGGTGCGGGCGGGATCGCGGGTTTCAGGAACGCGCGGTGGTGGTGCGGCCACCGGTGACGCGGAGGAGGCCGAGCTTTCCCGCGTCGCTGCTTCCGGCGACTGCCGGCCCAGTGACGGGCGAACGTCTCACC
>NZ_JBSGUP010000522.1:0-5846 GCF_053607985.1 Streptomyces sp. NPDC055078 | reverse complement strand
GGCCGCGGGGGTGTGGGGCGCCCGGGTGGTGCTCGTCGCCGCCCTCGCCGTCAACACCTCCTGGCTCGCCGACAAGACGGAGGACGACCTGGGCGTCTCCAACGACGTCCCGTCCTGGGCCGCGCACACCGACGGGGTCGTGGCGGAGCTGGCCCGGCTGGGCGCCGACCGTACCCGGGTCGAGGTCGTCCCCGCCCGCAACCACCGCGAGGCCACGCGGCTCGCCCCGCACATCAATATGGCGCGCGGCTGGAACCGGCAGCTCGACGTCGAGCGGGGGCGGCTGTTCTACGACGGGACGCTGAGCCCGGCGACGTACCGGCAGTGGCTCGATCACTGGGCGGTCGGCTATGTGGTGCTGCACCACGGGAAACCGGACGGGCCCGCCGAGGGCGAGGCGGCGATCGTACGGAGCGAACCCGCGTGGCTGGAGCGGATCTGGCGCGACGACGGCTGGACGATCTACCGGGTGCGGGACTCGGTGCCGCTGGTGTCGTCCCCGGCGACGGTGGTCCGCGGCGACGCGGCCGAACTGGTGGTACGGATGCCGTCGGCCGGTTCGGTGACCGTACGGGTGGCCCACTCGCCGTGGCTGCGCGCGAAGGGTGCGTGCGTACGGCAGGAGGGCGAGTGGACCCGGCTGACGGTGGAGAAGGCCGGGGAGTACCGGCTGAACTCCCACTATGGGCTGTCGCGTCCATCGGGGTGCTGAGCGCGCGGCCCGGCAGCCGGAAGGCGGCGTCCCTCAGGGGGCGCCGCCTTCTTCATGGCCGTACGGGACGCACGGGCTGTACTGGCCGTACTGGATGTACGGGACGTACTTTCCGTACGGGATGTGCTCGGGGACTCGGACGTCAGACGGCCGAACCCGCCTTCCAGGCGGACCAGTTCAGGTTCCAGCCGTTCAGACCGTTGTCCGGCTTGATCGTCTTGTCCTTGGAGTTCTTCACGATGACGAGATCGCCGACCATCGAGTTGTTGTAGAACCAGGCACCGGGCTTGCCGGGGTCGTTGGCGCCCTTGACGTCCGCCAGGCCGACGCAGCCGTGGCTGGTGTTGGAGTTGCCGAAGACTCCGCCGCCCCAGTAGCTGCCGTGGATGAAGGTGCCGGAGGTGGACAGCCGCATGGCGTGCGGGACGTCCTTGATGTCGTACTCGCCCTTGCCGTCGTCGTCCGTGAAGCCGACCGTCGCACCGTTCATCCGGGTCTCCTTGAACTTCTCGGAGATCACCATCTGTCCGTTGTACGTCGGGGTGGAGGGGGCGCCCGCCGTGATCGGGATCGTCTTGACGGTCTTGCCGTCCTGAGTGACCGTCATGGTCTTGGTGGCGACGTTGACGGTCGAGACCTGGTTACGGCCGATCTTGAAGGTGACGGTCTTCTGCTGGACACCGAAGACACCGTCGGCGCCCTCGACCCCGTCCAGGGCGAGCTTCAGCGTGACGGTGGAGCCCTCCTGCCAGTACTGGTCGGGACGGAAGTCCAGCCGCTGTGAGTTGAACCAGTGGCCGACGACCTCCTGGCCGCTGCTGGACGTGACGGTGATCCCGGACTGCACGGCCTTCTTGTCGGTGATCGCCTTGTTGAAGTTGATCGACACCGGCATGCCGACGCCGACCGTCGAGCCGTCCTCCGGTGTGAAGTTGCCGATGAAGCTGTTGGCGGGCGAGACCGTGGTGAAGGAGGAGTTCTCAAAGGCCGTCAGACCCTTGGAGTCCTTCGCCGCTGCGGCGATCTTGTACGTGGTGGAGCGCTCCAGCGGGGCGTCCGGCTTCCAGCTCTTGGCGTCGGGGGCGATGGTGCCCTTGACCGTCTTGCCGTCGGCGGCGGTCATGGTGACCTGGGTGAGCGTGCCCTCGGTGACGGTGACCTTGGCGGCGTTGTTGATGCTCGCGTTGGTGGCGGCGTTCTTCGGGGCGATGACTATTCGGGCGGCGGAGACCTTCTCGGCCGCCGCCTCGTCGACCTTGGCCTGTGACTTCTTCGAGCTGTCGGCACCCTCGTTCTTGTCGCCGCCGTCACTGCAGGCCGACAGCACCATCACGCCGCCGAGCACCGCGGACACGACCATGAGGCCCCTGCGCCGCTTGCCGTCCGTCATCACACGCTTCTCCATCGTCGCCGATTTCCCCTTGCCCGGGTCTGGCCCGCGACGCGGACCGGACTCTGACCGAACTATCTAGTTGACGCCCAAATCGGGCTTCCCGGTTCCTTTTCCCCGCCGGGTGTGGGCAATGCCACTCACCCGCTCCCGAACCACCGCACCCCCACCCACCTCACCATCTTCGCCCCTCCGGCCGGTACGCCCCGAACCGGGGCGGGCGGGCCCGGCTTTCCCACGGCGCGTCGCCTTCACTAGCATCAGCGCATCCGTCCAACTCAAGGATGCCCCAAGGGAGATCGTGTCCGTGTCCATCGCACGTCGACCGCTTCTGACCGCCGCCGCAGCAGGGTCTCTGCTCTGCGCGCTGTGGTTCGTCCCGTCAGCGAACGCCACCGCCGAGCGGGGCGCCGAGAGACAGCACAGCAGCACGGGGCCGGCGTCCCACGAACTGAGACTCGCCGACACCGGCGGCTTCGACACCACTCCGTATGTCATCGGCGGTACGGCGTTCCTCGGGGTCGGCGCGGGTCTGGTGACCTACGCCGTACGGCGCCGCGAATCCCTGCCCATGTGAGTGAGCGTACGCCCGTCGCCGGACCGCCCGGGCCCGGGCGGGCGACGGCGGGCGGCGCGGGGCTCGGGGCTCAGGGATCGGGGCTCAGGGATCGGGGCTCGCGGCTCGGGGCTCAGGCGAGCGGCCCGGTGACCGGTTCGACGGCCTCGATGAGCCTTCCGTCCCGTACGAACGCCTCCGCCGCCGCCAGGTCCGGGGCGAGGAAACGGTCCGGCCCCGGCCCCTCGACACCGGCCGCGCGCAGGGCCTCGATGGCGGCGAGCGAGGCGGGCGCGGGGGTGAGCCCGTGCCGCAGTTCGATCGCGCGGGTCGCGGCGTACAGCTCGACGGCGATGATCCGGCCCAGGGCGTCGACGGCGGTGCGCAGCTTGCGGGCGGCCGACCAGCCCATGGACACATGGTCCTCCTGCATCGCGGAGGACGGGATGGAGTCGACGGAGGCCGGGACCGCGAGCCGCTTCATCTCGCTGACCAGGGCGGCCTGGGTGTACTGAGCGATCATCAGGCCCGAGTCGACGCCCGCGTCGTCGGCGAGGAAGGGCGGCAGGCCGTGGCTGCGGTTCTTGTCGAGGAGGCGGTCGGTACGGCGCTCGGCGATGGAGCCGAGGTCGGCGGCGACGATGGCGAGGAAGTCGAGGGCGTACGCGACGGGCGCCCCGTGGAAGTTCCCGTTGGACTCCACCCTGCCTCCCCCGGCGCCTGCGGCCACCTGGGCGGGGGTCTCCCCGGCGAAGCCGGGGGGAAGACCGTCGAGCAGGACAACGGGGTTGTCCACGGCGGACGCCAGCTCCCGGTCGGCGACCAGCCGGGCGTGGGCGAGGGTGTCCCGGCCGGCTCCGGCGACCTGGGGCGCACAGCGCACGGAGTACGCGTCCTGGACGCGGGGCGCCTCGTCCTGCTGGAAGTGGCCGGTGAGCCCGGAGCCCTTGAGCACGGCGCTCATATTGGCGGCGGCCACGCCCTGGCCGGGGTGGGGGCGGATGGCGTGCAGTTCGGGGGCGAGGACCTTGACGGTGCCGAGGAGCGCTTCGAGGGAAAGCGCGGCGGTGATGTCGGCGGAGGTGTAGAGCCGCTTAAGGTCGTCGAGCGCCATCACCAGCATGCCGAGCATGCCGTCGGTGCCGTTGAGGAGGGCGAGCCCTTCCTTCTCCCGCAGTTCGACGGGCGCGATGCCCTGGGCGGCGAGCAGTTCGGCGGCGGGGCGCACCAGCCCGTCGGGGCCCTCCGCGTCCCCCTCGCCCATGAGGGTGAGGGCGCAGTGCGACAGCGGCGCGAGATCCCCGGAGCAGCCCAGCGAGCCGTACTCATGGACCACGGGCGTGATCCGCGCGTTCAGCACATCGGCCATCGTCCGGGCGACCTCCGGGCGTACGCCGGTACGCCCCGAACAGAGCGTCTTCAGCCGCAGGAACATCAGCGCGCGCACGACCTCCCGCTCGACCCGGGGACCCATTCCGGCCGCGTGCGAGCGCACGATATTGCGCTGGAGCCGGGCCCGGAGGCCAGGGCCGATGTGCCGGGTCGCGAGCGCGCCGAAGCCGGTGGAGACGCCGTACACGGGCTCGGGTTTGGCCGCGAGGGCGTCCACGACGGCTCGGGCGGCGGCCAGCGCGTCAAGGGCATCGGCGGAGATCTCGACCCTGGCGTCCCGGCGGGCCACGGCGACGACGTCATCGGCGGTGGTACCTGATGTCCCCACCACCACTGTGTGCATATCCATATTCAGAAGCGTACGGATTGAATTGCCGCCTGTCATCAGTGGTGACCGCGATCACCCCTTACGCCGGGGGCGGCTCGGGCCCTGGTCCTTGATTCGGGCCCTGGTTCGGGTCCAGGGCTTCAGGCCGGGCCCGGCACCTTGTCCTGAGCACGCCAACCGGTGTTACGGCTCGCTCCACGGCTCCCCCGCCTCCTCGGGCGGTACGCCACGGAACGCGCGGCGCTCCTGCTGCTGCTGCGGACGCGGCGGGGTGTCAGCGAGGCGCAGTACGGTGCCGTCACGGCCCGCGACCACGGGCTTCGGGGAGCGGGCCGCCTTCGCCCGGTACTGGGCCGCGTCCGCGAGCCGGAACAGCCTGCGGGCGCTGCGGACCTGGCCGATCGGGTCGCCGGTCGACGCGACCCCGCAGGCCACGCCCTCTCCCAGCTCCAGGCCACCGGCCCGTACGCACAGTTCGTCGGCGACCCGGACCACGTCGTCGGCGGTGGGGCCGATCGACACCAGGCAGAACTCGTCCCCGCCGAGCCGGGCCGCGAGCGCGCCGGGCAGCATCGCGCCGCAGAGCGACAGCACGGAGCCGAAGCGTTCGAGCAGCCGGTCGCCGACCGCATGGCCATGGGTGTCGTTCACCTGCTTGAGCCCGTTGAGGTCACAGACGACGAGACTGACGACCGAGCCGTCCGCACGGTGGCGCTCCAGCGCCTCATCGAGCCTCATATCGACGGCCCGGCGGTTGGCGAGCCCGGTGAGCGGGTCGGTGAACGCGAGCCGCCGCACCTCCTCCAGCCGCTCGGTCTGGGCGATCCCGGACGCCACGACGGAGGCGAGGACGGTCGCGAAGTCGGCGTCCTCCCGGTCGAAGACCGGCGCGCCGAGCGGGCGGGCGACATACAGCTCACCCCAGGCCCGCCCGTGCAACACGATCGGCGCGACCACACAACACCCCCGCCTGCGCCGCCTCAGCCCGGCGACCCGCTCCCCCGGCGGCACCGACGGATGCCGATACCCCCGCGCATACCGCGTCTCCCCCCGCACCCCAGCCGACGCCTTGCCCCCGGCCCCGGCCCCTTGCTCAGACGCACCGCCATCCGCTCCCGCCGACACCTGGGCCCCGGCCCCGACCCCTTGCTCAGACGCACCGCCATCCGCTCCCGCCGACACCTGGGCCCCGGCCCCGACCCCTTGCTCAGACGCACCGCCATCCGCTCCGGCCGACACCTGGAGCCCGGCCCCGGCCCCTTGCTCAGACGCACCGCCATCCGCTCCGGCCGACACCTGGAGCCCGGCCCCCTGCCCGGAAGCACCTTCACCCGCCCCGGCGGACGGCCGAGGCGCCGCATCGGAGTCACTCACTCCCCCGCCCGCTCCCGCCGCCGTATCGGGGGCCGTAGCACCCTCACCCAGCCCCGCCGGCGATTGAGGCGCGGAGCCTGCGGCCGAAGCACCC
>NZ_JBSGUP010000521.1:0-5847 GCF_053607985.1 Streptomyces sp. NPDC055078 | reverse complement strand
GGACCGCCCCGCAGGCGCGCTCTCCAGCGCGAATGCAGTACGTTCGGGGCATGCCCCAGCCCGCCAAATCCCCCCGTACGAAATCCGCCGCCGACGCCCCGGAAAGTGCCGCGGGCAACCGCGCCGCGGCCCAGCGTCTCAAGATGCGCCGCGAGTTGGCGGCAGCGGCGATGGAACTGTTCGCCACCAAGGGGTACGAAGCGACGACCGTGGACGAGATCGCGGCGGCTGCCGGGGTCGCGCGGCGGACGTTCTTCCGCCACTTCCGGTCCAAGGAAGAGGCGATCTTCCCGGACCACGACGACACCCTCGTCCGGGCCGAGGCGGTGCTGAACGCGGCACCGGCCCATGAGCACCCGCTGGACACCGTGTGCCGGGGCATCAAGGAAGTCATGCGGATGTACGCGTCCTCCCCCGCCGTCTCCGTGGAGCGCTACCGGCTGACCCGTGAGGTGCCCACGCTGCGGGAGCGGGAGATCGCCTCGGTGGCCCGCTACGAACGGCTGTTCACCCGCTATCTGCTGGGCCACTTCGACGAGCGCGACCACCACGACGGCAATGACGATCCGCTGCTGGCGGAGGTGGCGGCGTCGGCGGTCGTCACCGCGCACAACCATGTGCTGCGCCGCTGGCTGCGGGCGGGCGGTGAGGGCGATGTGGGCGCCCAGCTCGACCATGCCTTCGCGATCGTCCGGGAGACCTTCGGTACGGGAATCGGTGCGGGCCGCTCGCTGGGCGGGGAGCCGGTTTCGGCCATGGCGGCCGAGCCGCCGACCGGTGCCGTGGAGAGCCGTGAGGAGGTGCTGGTGACCGTGGCCCGCACGGACGCGCCGCTGGACGATGTGATGCGTACGATCGAACGCGCGCTCAAGGACCGCCGGGGCTGACCGTCGCGGGCGTCCCGGGCGGCCAGCGGAAATCCCCCCGGGGCAGGGGTGGAGATCGGGCAACCTACCGTACGGGGCGCCCGAATTGACTACCCGAATCCCGGTGATCTCTATATGTTCCGCACATGGACACTCGGGATGTGCTGACTCCGGAGCTGGCGCAGGAGATCGCGTACGACATTGGCCGGATCACAGGTCTTGACGTCCTGATAACCGATGGCGGGGCGGTGGTCATCGGCTCCGGCGCCCCGGAGCGGATCGGTACCGTCCACCGGCCCGCGTACGAGGCGCTGCGCACCCGGGAGCCCATCGCACACACCGCGGGGCGGGGGGACGGGGCGCCCGGGGGGATCAGCCTCCCGGTGGTCGTGGGCGCGGACGCCGTGGGCGCGCTCTGTCTGAGCGGCGGGGAGCCCGCCGCGTTGCGGAGTCTCGGTCTGGTGCTGCGCCGGCAGACGGAGATCCTGCTGGCGGAGACCGCGCTGCTCGGCTCCCGGCTGTCGCGCGAGCGGGCCGTGGACGACTTCGTACGGGACATCGCCTATTACGCGCCGGACGCGATGGACACGGCCACCGTGGAGGCCAGGGCCGCCGCGCTCGGCCTCGATCCGGCGCCCGCGCGGACGGCGGTGGTGGTGGACGTGCGGGCGGGCGTACGGGCGGGGGCGGGAGCGCCCGCGCCCTCCCGGACGGCGCTGATGCGCACCCTGAGGGAGGAGTTCCCCGGCGGGCAGGACATCGGCGGCGAGATCGCGGCCGGGCGCTACGCGTTCCTGCACGCCCCCGAGGAACCGAAGACCGGCCCGAAGACCGGCCCAAGGGCCGGCCCGAAGGCCGAACCGCAGCCCGGACCGCAGCCCGGACCGCAGCCCGGACCGCAGCCCGGACCGGCCCCCGGGTCCGGCGCCCTCGCGGCGCGCTGTGAGCGGCTGGTGGCGACGATCGGCGGGCGCCACGGCCTGAGCGCCCGGATCGGCATCGGGGACCCGGGCACGGGGGTGGCCGGGATGAGCCATTCGTACCGCGACGCGGCCGACGCCCTGCGGATCGGTCCGGCCCTGAACCCGGCGGGCCGGGTGTTCGCGGTGGCCGCCCTGAGGGTGCCGCAGCTCGTGGCGACGGCGGTGCGCCACGGGCGGTTCCGGTCCGCCGTGACGACCCTCGGACCGCTGCCCGGGCGCGGCGACTGGCCCGCCCTGCGCGACACGCTGATCGCCTGGACCGAGGGCGGCTTCAGTCTGCTGCGCTCGGCCGAGCGGCTGGGGGTGCACCGGAACACGCTGCTGTACCGGCTGGAGAAGATCGAGCAGCTCTCGGGGCAGCGGGTGCGGGAGCCGGTCGCGGCGATCGCGCTCTATCTGGCGTGCCTGGGGGATCTGCTGACCGCGTCGCAGGACGCCTCCGCCGGGCCGTCCCTCCGCTGACCCGCCGAAGTTCACCCGGGGTATCCGGCCGTACACACAAGGCCACCCATGGGGGCTTATGTTGCTCATCCGTGCCCTCGGGATGACACTTGAGAAAATTATTGGCACGCAGTGTCTTGTCACTTGGCACGGCGTGCCATACGTTGAAGGCGTCCGGGCGGCCGGCGTGCAGAGACCACTCGTACGCCGGCTGTCCCCGCAACCCGCGATCAACAGGGTTCGCGCGCCCGGACGCCTGCGTCACAGGCTCCCGAACGCGCCCACCAGCGCTGCCCACCGCACCACCCCCGCCGAACCGACGGCACACCTCCACAGCAGCAGCACTGACCCTCAATCCCGCCGCGGGAGATCCCTCGGGCTCTCCCCGACGCGCTTCGCCGGAGGCAACACCGTGAAGGAAATCCTGGACGCGATCCAATCGGCCGACAGCACATCCGCCGACTTCGCCGCGCTGCCCGTTCCCGAGTCCTACCGTGCGGTGACCGTGCACAAGGACGAGACCGAGATGTTCGCGGGCCTTGAGACCCGGGAGAAGGACCCCCGCAAGTCCCTCCACGTCGAGGACGTGGCGGTGCCGGAACTCGGTCCGGGCGAGGCGCTGGTGGCCGTGATGGCCTCCTCCGTGAACTACAACTCGGTCTGGACCTCGATCTTCGAGCCGCTGGCCACCTTCGGCTTCCTGGAGCGGTACGGAAAGCTCTCCGAGCTGACCCGGCGCCATGATCTGCCGTACCACGTCATCGGCTCCGACCTGGCCGGAGTCGTCCTGCGCACCGGCCCCGGAGTCAACGCCTGGCGCCCCGGCGACGAGGTCGTCGCCCACTGCCTCTCCGTCGAGCTGGAGTCATCGGACGGCCACAACGACACCATGCTCGACCCCGAGCAGCGGATCTGGGGCTTCGAGACCAACTTCGGCGGCCTCGCCGAGATCGCGCTCGTCAAGTCCAACCAGCTGATGCCCAGGCCCCAGCATCTGAGCTGGGAGGAGGCCGCCGCCCCCGGGCTGGTCAACTCCACCGCGTACCGCCAGCTCGTCTCGCGCAACGGCGCGGGGATGAAGCAGGGCGACAACGTCCTGATCTGGGGCGCGAGCGGCGGACTCGGCTCGTACGCCACCCAGTTCGCGCTCGCCGGCGGCGCCAACCCCGTCTGTGTCGTCTCCAGCGACCAGAAGGCCGACATCTGCCGGCGCATGGGCGCCGAGGCCATCATCGACCGCAGCGGCGAGGGATACCGGTTCTGGCGGGACGAGCACACCCAGGACCCGCGCGAGTGGAAGCGGTTCGGCAAGCGCATCCGCGAACTGACCGGCGGCGAGGACGTGGACATCGTCTTCGAGCACCCGGGACGCGAGACCTTCGGGGCATCCGTGTACGTGACACGCAAGGGTGGCACCATCGTCACCTGCGCCTCGACCTCCGGCTACACCCATGAGTACGACAACCGCTATCTGTGGATGTCCCTCAAGCGGATCATCGGCTCCCACTTCGCCAACTACCGCGAAGCCTGGGAGGCGAACCGGCTGGTCGCCAAGGGGAAGATCCACCCCACGCTCTCCCGGGTCTACCCGCTGGCGGAGACCGGCCAGGCCGCCTACGACGTGCACCGCAACCTCCACCAGGGCAAGGTCGGCGTCCTCGCGCTGGCCCCCCGGGAAGGGCTCGGTGTGCGCGACCACGAACTGCGCGAGAAGCACCTCGACGCCATCAACCTGTTCCGCGACACCCCGGCGGACCAGGCCACCCAGCCCAGCCCCACGGTCTGAGAGCCGGTCATGACTGAACGCCGCAAGGACCGGCCGTGGCTCATGCGGACCTACGCCGGTCACTCGACCGCCGAGGCGTCCAACGAGCTGTACCGGCGCAATCTCGCCAAGGGCCAGACGGGTCTCTCGGTCGCCTTCGACCTGCCGACCCAGACGGGGTACGACCCCGATCACATCCTCGCGCGAGGCGAGGTGGGCCGGGTCGGGGTGCCCGTCTCCCACCTCGGTGACATGCGCACGCTGTTCCAGGACATCCCGCTGGAGCAGATGAACACCTCCATGACGATCAACGCCACCGCGATGTGGATGCTGGCGCTCTACCAGGTCGTCGCGGAGGAGCACGGAGCGGATCCCGCGCTGCTCCAGGGCACCACCCAGAACGACATCGTCAAGGAGTATCTGTCGCGCGGGACGCATGTCTTCCCGCCAGGGCCTTCGCTGCGGCTGACGACCGACATGATCGCCTACACGGTGAACCACATCCCCAAGTGGAACCCGATCAACATTTGCAGCTACCACCTCCAGGAGGCGGGCGCCACCCCCGTCCAGGAGATCTCGTACGCGATGTCCACCGCGATCGCCGTCCTGGACGCGGTGTTCGCGTCCGGGCAGGTCCCCGAGGACCGCAGGGGCGAGGTGGTGGCCCGTATCTCCTTCTTCGTGAACGCCGGTGTGCGCTTCATCGAGGAGATGTGCAAGATGCGGGCCTTCTCCCGTATCTGGGACCAGGTCACCCGCGAGCGGTACGGCATCGAGAACCCCCGGCAGCGCCGCTTCCGCTACGGCGTCCAGGTCAACTCCCTCGGTCTGACCGAGGCCCAGCCGGAGAACAACGTCCAGCGGATCGTGCTGGAGATGCTGGCCGTCACCCTCTCCAAGGACGTCCGCGCCCGGGCCGTACAGCTCCCGGCGTGGAACGAGGCGCTGGGGCTGCCCAGGCCCTGGGACCAGCAGTGGTCACTGCGGATCCAGCAGGTGCTGGCCCATGAGTCGGATCTGCTGGAGTACGAGGACATCTTCGCGGGCTCGCATGTCATCGAGGCCAAGGTGGCCGAACTGGTCACCGACTCCCTCGCCGAGATGGACCGCATCGAGGAGATGGGCGGGGCGATGGCCGCCGTCGAGTCCGGCTACCTCAAGTCGCGGCTGGTCTCGTCGCACGCCGAACGGCGGGCCAGGATCGAGGCGGGCGACGAGAAGATCGTCGGGGTCAATGTCTTCGAGACCACGGAGGAGAACCCGCTCACCGCCGACCTCGACACGGCGATCATGACGGTCGACCCGGAGAACGAGGCACGGGTCGTCGCGGCGCTCCACACCTGGCGCGACAACCGCGACGAGGCCCGCGCGACCGACGCCCTGGCCGCCCTGAAGAAGACGGCGGCGGGAACGGAGAATCTGATGGCCGCCACCGTGGAGTGCGCCCGTGCGGGTGTCACCACCGGCGAGTGGGCCTGGGCGCTGCGCGATGTGTTCGGCGAGTTCCGCGCACCCACCGGGGTCTCCGGCGCACCGCTCGCGGTCACCGCCGACGAGGGCACCCCGCTGGCCGCCGTCCGCGCGAAGGTGACCCGGACCGCCGCCGACCTCGGCACCGGGCGGCTGCGGCTGCTGGTGGGCAAACCGGGGCTCGACGGGCACTCCAACGGCGCCGAGCAGATCGCCGTACGGGCCAGGGACGCCGGCTTCGAGGTGGTCTACCAGGGCATCCGGCTGACCCCCGAGCAGATCGTGTCGGCCGCGCTCGCGGAGGATGTGCACTGTGTGGGTC
>NZ_JBSGUP010000520.1:1564-5862 GCF_053607985.1 Streptomyces sp. NPDC055078 | reverse complement strand
CCTCCGGGGTTCCCCGGCGGGCGGCCCACTCCGTTCCCCGGGGGAACACGGACAGTACGTCCACACCCCTGCACAGTCCAGCGATTCTGTGTCAGCTCAGCGCAGAACCGCCTGCTACGCTCCCCGCCCCTCACGCCGCCAGTCCGAGCAGATTCAACAGGTCCGCCGTTACGACCCGGTAGGCGTTGCCGAGCCGCAGCACCTTGCACGGGTAGGCGTCCCGCTTCGCCAACTCATAGCCCTTGCTCCGCCCCAACCCGAGCGCCCGGTTACTGGTGTCCAGGTCAACAGCCACCGGGAGGGCGAGCAGCTCCTCCCGGCTCATCCCCTTCGGCCGCCCGTTCGTGGCGTCTTCGCGCATGCGGCATCTCCTCTTTCCGTGCAGCCGTCGGCGAACGCGCGGATCACGTCCGGCTCCAGGCCACTCCATAGAGGATCCTCAAGCTAATGTGTCTGCATGACACAACACGGTTTCGATGATGAAGAAGACGACTTTCCGGAGTGGGTGGACCGGATCAAGGCCAACGTGGCCGGCGAGGTCCGGCGCAGAAGGAAGGGGAGGGGATGGAGTGCGCAGGATCTGGCGGACCGCTGCGAGGAGCTGGGGCACCCGATCCCGCGCAACGTGATCGCCAACATGGAATCTGGACGCCGCGCCAACCTGCCCCTGGTGGACGTCATGGTCCTGGCCGCCGCCCTGGAGACCTACCCGGTCCACCTGATCTTCCCCGTCGGCTACGTCGAGGAGACCCAGGAACTCCCCTTCCAGGAACTCGTCCCCACCTGGGACGCCCTCCGCCGCTTCACCGGCGAGGAAGACGTCTTCGACCATGACCCAGGAATGGTGCCCGAGTTCGAGGACCACACCCGCCTCGTCCGAACCGCCCTCGCCGCACTCGACGAGGAGAAGCAGGCCCGGTTCAACACCAGGACGGCCACCTCCCGCGCCCAGCGGGAGAACGCCGAACGCCAGCGGGCCGAGTACGCCGACCGGGCCGTCATCGCCAAGTACCAACTCCGTGCCCTGCGCCGCGAGATCCGCGACGACGGCGCCACCCCACCTCACCTCCCACCCGCACTCCACGACGTCGACCCACCCGAAGCCGACACCGACCCCGATCAGGAGGAAACCGTTTGAAGGGCTCCACGCACCGCCGCTGCTACTGCCGCGACCCCCACACCGGCAAACCGCTCGGCAAGAAGTGCCCCAAGCTCACCAGCCGCAAGCACGGCTCCTACTCCGTACGCCAGGAACTCCCGCCCCGCGAAGACGGCACCCGCCGCTCTTTCAGCCGCGCCGGCTACGACACCCTCAAAACCGCCCAGGCCGACCTTGACCACGTCCGCGCCCTCCTCGGCCTCGCCGACACCGACGACCCCGAGGGCATGACGCTGATCGCGGCCATGCTGGAGGAGATCGGCGACGAGAAAACGCCTCTCCCCGACGTGGAGGAGACCCGGCGACGCCTCAATGCGGGCCAGGACCTGGTGGGCAGCCTCACCGTCGCCGAATGGCTGGACCGTTGGCTCGCTGGCAAACGCATACGGAAATCGGGCATCAGCCGCTACGAAACCGACGTCCGCGTGCACCTCAAGCCCCACATCGGCGACCGTCGCCTCGACCGGCTGCGCGTGAGCCACCTCAGCGAGATGTTCACCGCTATCACCGACACCAATGCCGAGGTCCTGGAGCAGAACGCCCAGCGGCGTGCAGCGGTCGAGGAGCTGGCGACCGTACCGTGGAAAGGCGTGGAGAACCGGGCTCGCCGCAAGGCAATACGGGCGGCGATCGACGCGATGCCGCCCTTCCGCCGCGTCACCGGCCCGTCCACGCGCCAGCACGTCAAGGCCACGCTCCGCGCCGCCCTGAACGACGCGATCGGGCAGCAGATCATCACGTTCAACCCGGCGGCCCACGTCGAGATCGACCCGGCCCGTAAGCCGAAAGCACTGGTGTGGACGGACGAGCGGGTCGCCCGCTGGCGGCAGACCGGTGAGAAGCCCTCCCCCGTCATGGTCTGGACGCCGGAACAGACCGGCGCCTTCCTCGACTCCGTCGCCGAGGACCGGCTGTACGCGATGTGGCACCTCATCGCCTTCCGTGGCCTGCGGCGCGGCGAGGCGTGCGGGCAGCCATGGTCGGAGACCAACCTCGACCGGCACTCGCTCACGGTCACGGGTCAACTCGTGCAGGACGGCTGGGACGTCGAGTCGTCCGAACCGAAAACGGACAGCGGCTTTCGCGTCGTGGCCCTGGACGACGACACAGTCGGCGTCCTGGAACAGCACCGGAAGCAGCAGGACGCCGACCGCGCAGAGTGGGGCTCGGCCTGGGTGCACACCGGCCTCGTCTTCACCCAGGAGAACGGCTCCTGGCTCCACCCCGGCAAGGTGACCGACCTCTTCGAACGCCTCGTCGTCGCATCCGGCCTCCCGCCGATCCGTCTGCACGACCTCCGCCACGGCGCCGCCACCCTCATGCTCGCCGCCGGCATCGACGTCAAGATCGTCTCCGACACCCTCGGGCACAGCGACACCCGGATCACGCGGGACATCTACCAGAGCGTCCTGCCTCACGTCGGCAAGAGTGCCGCCGAGGCCACCGCCAAGCTGATTCCGCTCCAGCGCAAGGCGGATGCCGAAGCAGCCGAACGCAGGGCGGCGAAGGCCCGGAAGAAGGCCAAGCGCGCCAAGAAGGCGCAGGCCGAGAACAAGAAGGAGGCTGGACGGAAGAGGCCCAAGAAGTAGGGCTGGTCCCCCCTCCGCTCACGCATCGCTCACGCAAGCAGAGTCGTGGCATCCCGGCCGTGCGACGCGTCATGCCCCGAGTAACAGAAACCCCAGGTCACGGGCTATGTGACCTGGGGTTTCTCGGAGCCCCCTGTCGGATTCGAACCGACGACCTACGCATTACAAGTGCGTTGCTCTGGCCAGCTGAGCTAAGGAGGCAGCCGTAGCAGTGTAACCAACCCCTCACACCGCCCGGGTGCCGGGAACTCGTCCCCGTCTTCTGCTGACAGAACAGATTTCGCCAGGTAGCGTCGCATCCAGTCCACACAGGTGGACTACACCAATCCTTTACTCGGATCGTCCGGCACGTTCCTGCCGGTGAAGGGACACATCACCATGGCCACAGTCACATTCGACAAGGCGACCCGGATCTATCCGGGCTCCGAGAAGCCCGCCGTCGATGAGCTTGAGATCGAGATCGCGAACGGCGAGTTCCTTGTCCTCGTCGGCCCCTCCGGGTGCGGCAAGTCCACGTCACTGCGGATGCTCGCGGGGCTTGAGGACGTCAATGGCGGAGCGATCCGCATCGGTGAGCGGGATGTCACGCATCTGCCGCCCAAGGACCGGGACATCGCCATGGTGTTCCAGAACTACGCGCTCTATCCGCATATGTCCGTCGCGGACAACATGGGCTTCGCGCTCAAGATCGCCGGTGTCAACAAGTCGGACATCCGGAAGAAGGTCGAAGAGGCCGCGCAGATCCTGGACCTCACGCCGTATCTGGACCGCAAGCCGAAGGCGCTGTCCGGTGGTCAGCGGCAGCGGGTCGCGATGGGGCGGGCGATCGTGCGGGAGCCGCAGGTGTTCCTCATGGATGAGCCGCTGTCGAACCTGGACGCGAAGCTGCGTGTCTCCACCCGTACGCAGATCGCGTCGCTGCAGCGCAGGCTGGGCATCACGACGGTCTACGTCACCCATGACCAGACCGAGGCGCTCACCATGGGCGACCGGGTCGCGGTCCTCAAGGACGGGCTGCTCCAGCAGGTCGACTCGCCGCGCAATATGTACGACCGCCCCGCGAACCTGTTCGTCGCCGGCTTCATCGGCTCCCCCGCGATGAACCTGGTGGAGGTCCCGATCACCGACGGCGGTGTGAGGTTCGGCAACAGCGTCGTCCCGGTCTCGCGTGACGCGCTGGGCGCCGCCGCCGACCGGGGTGACACCACCGTCACGGTCGGCGTCCGCCCCGAGCACTTCGATGTCGTCGAGCACAACGGCGCGGCGGCCAGGTCGCTGTCCAAGGAGTCCGCCGACGCCCCGGCCGGTCTCGCCGTCTCGGTGAACGTCGTCGAGGAACTGGGCTCGGACGGCTTTGTGTACGGCACCGCTCACGTCGGCGGCGAGGCCCAGGATCTGGTCGTACGCGTCGGCGGCCGGTCCGTTCCGGCCAAGGGCGCGGAGCTGCACGTCGTGCCGCGGCCGGGCGAGATCCATGTCTTCGCGACCTCGACGGGTGAGCGCCTCACCGACTGACCGGCGCTCCGATCCGCCGCTCGCGACACGGGTAC
>NZ_JBSGUP010000520.1:0-1554 GCF_053607985.1 Streptomyces sp. NPDC055078 | reverse complement strand
CGCAGAGACTGCGGGGCCGTACTGTATAAATCAGTAAATAGGGTGCCACTTCGGGCATTTTGCTAGGTGCTGTCAACGCCGAATTCGAAAAGGTTCCCAGACTCGTCCCCCACGCGAGTGACTAAATGTCGCCAAATCATCACTGCCCGCTACGCTCGCTCGCGTGACCCACACAGCACGCCGAATCGGCCGCTCACTCGCTCTCGTTCTGCCCGTCGTCCTGGTGCTCTCCGGAACCCTCGCGGTCACCAGCGTCCCGTGGGCCGGGCAGTCCGGCGAGTCGCAGATGCTCACCGCCTCGTCCGAGAACGTCTCCGTACGCGCCAAGCCACGCGCCGCCCAGGACATCCTGCGCGACCGGCTCCTCACCGAACTCCAGGAGAAGGACCCGGGCACCGCCCTGACCCACCTCCAGCGCGAGGTGGAGGCCCGCCCGTCGCTCGCCCGGCACTGCATGTCGATCGCCCGCGCGCTCGGCCGCGCCGCCGTCGACCGGCTCGGCCCCACGCGCGCCCAGACGTACTCCCAGCCCGTGTGCGACACCTCGTTCGCCACCGGGGTCGCGCAGCAGGCCCAGGGGAGCTGAGCCCCGCCCGGCGGCCCGCGCCGTGTCACGCGGCACGCGCCGCATATCGTTCATGGCATGCAAACGCCTACGTATCCGACGCAGGCCGTGGTCCTGGCAGGCGGCCAGGGCTCGCGGCTGCGCCCGTACACCGACGACCGCCCCAAGCCGATGGTCGAGATCCCGGGCACCGGGACCCCGATCATCGGCCATCAGCTGTCCTGGCTGGCCGCCGAAGGCGTGACCGATGTCGTCGTCTCCTGCGGGCATCTCGCCGAAGTGCTCCAGAAGTGGCTGGAGAGCGCCGAACTGCCGCTGCGCGTCACCACTGTCGTCGAGACGGAGCCGCTCGGCCGCGGCGGCGGCCTCAAGTACGCCGCCGCCCGTCTCCCGCACCCCGACGAGCCCTGGTACGCCACCAACGGCGACATCTGGACCCGGTTCCCGCTGCGCGACATGGCCGCCTTCCACTCCGAGCGTGACGCCATCGCGACGCTCGCCCTCGCCCGGCCCCGTATTCCCTGGGGAGCCGTCGAGACGGACGCTTTCGGCCATATCACCGACTTCATCGAGTCGCCGCCGTCGCCGTATCTCATCAACGCGGGTGTGTACGTCTTCTCCGCGGCCTTCGCCGAACTGCTGCCCGACCAGGGCGACCACGAGCGCACCACGTTCCCCGGCCTCGCGCGCGACCGCCGGCTCGCGGGCTTCCCGCTGCCCCACGGCGCGTACTGGCGGGCCATCGACACCGCCAAGGACCTCACCGAGGCCGCGAAGGAACTCGCCGCCCAGGCCGGCTGACTCACCGTTGGGTGGCCCCCTCAGGGCGCCACCTCACGCCCCGAGCCCGTCTCACGCCCCGAGCCGTCTCACGCCCTGAGGGGGCCGCGTCCGGGGCGTTGTACGGGCCCTAAGGGAACGCGCAGGGAACGCGCCCGAACGCGAAGGGGCGGCCGCCGGAACCCCGGCAGCCGCCCCTCGTTCGTCCT
>NZ_JBSGUP010000519.1:0-5874 GCF_053607985.1 Streptomyces sp. NPDC055078 | reverse complement strand
GCCGCCGGGCGTCCGGGCCCCGCCCGGCGGCGGCCCCACACACCGGCGTCTTACGAGTGCGGGGCGAGCCGGGCGTTCCTCACAACAGGGTTCCACGGGTGCGGACCGGCCGGGCGGCCCACACACCAGGGTTCTACGGGTGCGGACCGGCCGGGCGGCCCACACACCAGGGTTCTACGGGTGCAGGCCGAGCCGGCCGTCCCTCACACCAGGGTCTCCAGATGTCCGACCAGCTGCGCGGGAGACGGCATGGCCGCGATCTCGTCGCGCACCTCGGACGCCGCCGCCCGCAGCCCCTCGTCGCCGAGCAGGGTGCGGAACTCCGACACACCCACCGAGTCGGTCGACGACCCGATCGCGATGCCCCGCTCGACCACGGCACGCTCGTTGTCCTTCTGGTCCGGGCTCAGTGGCATCACACACTGGGGCACACCCGCTGCCATCGCGACCGCGGTGGTGCCGGAACCGCCGTGGTGGAACAGGGCGGCACAGGTCCGCAGCAGCGGCCCGAGCGAGAGCCAGTCCACCGTGCGTACGTTGGGGGGCAGTTCGCCCAGCAGCGATGGATCGCCGCCGCCGAGGGTGACGACGAACTCCGCGTCCACCCCGTCCGCGGCGGCGATCAGCGGTGCCAGCACCGCCAGGCCACCCCACAGACCGGCGATGGAGCCGAGTGTGACGGCGATCCTCGGCCGGGCCGGCGGCTCCAGCAGCCAGGCGGGCAGTTCGCCGTTGCCGTTGAAGGGCACATAGCGGACCGGTACGTCGCCGTCCGCGCGCAGCTGTGCGGGCAGCAGCTCCTGCAGGCTCCTCGGCATCGAGTTGAGCCGCACGCCGCGCTCGGGGCGCGGAGTCACACCGTGCCGCAGATAGTGCTCCTTCATATGGTCGCGCAGCAGACCGTCGATCCGCGGCGCGCTGTCCGCCGGCCCGGTGACCAGCGACACGGCGGGCACCCCGAGCGCGTCCGCCGCCAGCGGGCCCGCTCCCTGGAGCGGCGAGTGGACGACCAGATCCGCGGACCAGCCACGGGCTGTCTCCACCACCCGGTCGACGGTGACCCCCGAGACCCTGGCGAAGAGCGCCGCGACGAACTCGTCCCCGCCGTCGACACTGAAGTCGATCTCCTCGGGCCGGAACACCGTCGCGTAGTCGAGACCCGGCGTCACATCGACGACGCTGACGCCCGCGGCGGCCACCGCGCCGACATCACCGCCCTGGGCGTACAGGACTTCATGGCCCGCTGAGGATAGCGCGTGCGCCAGGGGCACGGAGGGGAAGATATGCCCCAGCCCAGGTGAGTTGACGAACAGTGCGCGCATGGGGAACTCCTCGCCTCGGGAGAGAGGTGCGGTGGTGGTGCCACCCTCCGTGTCACCCTCCACCGGCGCCCTTGAAGGCGCACGGAGCCTCGGTGAAGGGGCGGCCGTACCCGGGCTCGGTCCGCTGTCCGAGACCTTTCGAGCGTCCCTCGACACGGGGCTGCGAGCGTCGGGGCCCCAGCGACCCGAAGGGCTGCCCCATCAGATGGAGATCATCGGGAACGGGTTCATCGCACGACACCTCGCACCGCTGTCGGCCGCGCACCCCGAAGCGACCGTGCTGGCCGCGGGCGTGCCCCGGCACCCGCTGCCCGACGCGGAACACCAGCGCGAGACCAGGCTCGTCGACCACACGATCCGGCACTGCCGCGACCGCGACCGGCTCCTTGTGTTCTTCTCCACCGTCAGTATGTACGGCGGTCCCGGCGGCCCGGGGGACGAGGAGGGCCCGCCGGTCGCCTCCACCCGCTACGGCCAGCACAAACTGGACCTCGAACGGCGTATCGCGGCCTCCGGAGTGCGCCACCTCATCCTGCGCCTCGGCTATGTGCTCGGCCCGCACGGGCCCGGCTTCCGCCTCGTTCCCGCGCTGATCACACAGATCCTGGCCGGCCGGGTGCGGGTGCAGCGCGGTGCGCGCAGGGACATGATCCACGCCACGGACTTCATGACCGTCGTGGACGCCCTGCTCCGCGCCGGGGTGTGCGACGAGACCGTGAACGTCGCATCGGGCGACTGCGTCGAGGTCGCCACGATCGTACGGCACCTCGAACACCGGCTCGGGGTCACGGCCGAGTGGCAGGTGACCCACGACAGCATCGAGCACTGTCCTTCGGTGCGGAAGCTGCGGCGGCTGGTGCCCGAGGTGGACCGGCTGGGATTTGGGCCGGGCTATCACCGGATCGCCATCGACCGATATCTGGCGGCGACGCGTCCCGCGGACGTCATCCGGACGGAAAGGACGGACAGGCCATGACCGATCAGGCCGGCAGCACGGCCCGGAGGCAGGCAGGGGACCTCAGCGAACCGCACACCCCGGAGGGCCACGCACTGCTGGAGACACTCAGCGGGCACTTGCCGGGCATCGCGTCCGGTGCGGCCGAGCACGACGGGAACGGCACGTTCCCGGTGGAGGTCTTCCGGCGTCTGGGCGCCGACGGCGTGCTCGCCGCGACCGTGCCCCGGGACCTGGGCGGACTCGGTGTGCACAGCGTCCACGACGTGTGCCTCGCCGTGAAGCGGATCGCCGAGGCCGACGCGTCCACGGCGCTGTCGCTGCACATGCAGTTCAGCCGCGGGATCACGATGTCCTACGAGCGCGAACACGGCACGGAGTCCGGGCGGGCCCTGGCCGAGCGGCTGCTGCGGCTGATGGGCACCGGAAACGCGCTGATCAGCGGTGCTCTCAAGGACGCCGGGGTGACCACGGAACTGGTACCGGCGGAGGACGGCGACTGGCTGCTCTCCGGCCGGAAGATCCTGGTCAGCATGGGGCCGTTCGCCACTCACTTCGTCGTCGCGGCACAGACCCGCGACCCCGGAGGGCCCGCACTCCTCGCCTCCGCCTTCCTCGCCGCCGACACCCCCGGCCTGAAGGCGCCGGACAACTGGAACGGCATGGGCATGCGCGCATCGGCGAGCGCGGAGGTCGTCCTCCAGGACTGCCCCGTCCCGGCGGCCGACGTCTTCCTGCGCGGACCGGTGGGAGCGCGCAACGACGCCGCGATGGCCGGGCAGACCGTCAGCTCGATCGGGCTGCTCGGGGTGTACGCCGGGATCGCGCAGGCCGCGCGCGACTTCACCGTGGCGGGCCTCGCCCGGCGCGGCGGTGTCCCCGCCGCCGCGGTCCGCACCCTGGTGGCGGAGACCGATGTGAAGCTCTACACGCTGCGCACGGCGCTCGCGGCGGCGCTGACCAACGCCGACCACTACGCGCACCGGGAGATGGATGACCAGGACGAGCGCGGCCGGCGGATGATCGCCCCCTTCCAGTACGCCAAGCTCGTCGTCAACCGCAACGCGGCGAGCATCATCGAGGACTGTATGACCCTGACGGGCGGGGCGTCGTTCTCGGCGAGCCATCTGCTGTCCCGGCTCTACCGCGACGTCCGCGCCGGCTGGTTCATGCAGCCCTTCGCCTACGCCGACGCCATCGACCACCTGAGCGCGCACGCGCTCGGCCTGGACCAGAAAGCAGCGGACTCGTGAGCGATCAGAGCGGCCGGGAACCGGGCGAGGGCACGGCACCCCAGGAGGCGCACTCACCGGGCGGATCGCCCGGCGGATCCCCAGGCGGATCCCCCGGCGGCGCCGAGCGGCCCGTCGACGCCCTGGTGCGGATGTCGAACCTGGTCACGCCGATGGCCCTGCGGGTCGCCGCCACACTCCGGCTGGTCGACCACCTGCGCAAGGGCGCGACCAGCGCCACCGACCTCGCCGAGGCCACCGGGGTGGACGCCGACGCGCTGTCGCGCCTGATGCGGCATCTGACGGCCGCCGGGATCCTGGCGGAGACCGCGCCGGGCCGCTACGCGCCGACCCGCCTCGGTGACCTGCTCGCCGACGACGACCCGTCACGGCAGCGCTCCTGGCTCGACCTCGACCAGGCCGTCGGGCGGGCGGACCTGACCTTCCTGGACCTGCTGGAGGCGGTCCGGACCGGGCGCCCGCAGTACGAGGCGCGCTACGGCAAACCCTTCTGGGCGGACCTGTCCGACAACGACGGACTCGGGGCCTCGTTCGACGCGCTGATGTCGACCCGGGAGGATGAGTCGTTCGCCGCGCCCGTCGCCGCGTACGACTGGAGCGCGGCGCGGCATGTACTGGACATCGGGGGTGCGCCGGGCGGTCTGCTCAGCGCGATCCTGCGGGCGGCGCCCCGGGCGCACGGCACGCTGCTCGACCTGCCGGGCCCGGCGGCCAGGGCGCGCGAACGCATCGCGGCGGCGGGCCTCGCCGACCGTATCGACGTCGTCGGCGGTGACTTCTTCGATGAACTGCCCGTGTCGGCCGATGTCATCGTGGTCTCGTTCGTCCTGCTCAACTGGTCCGACGCGGACGCGCTGCGGATCCTGCGGCGCTGCCGTGCGGCACTGCGGCCCGGCGGCCGGATCGTCCTGCTGGAACGCGCCGAGGCACCGGCCGGCGGGACGACGACATCGGATCTGTACTTCAGCGTGCTCGACATGCGCATGCTGGTGTTCCTCGGCGGCCGGGTCCGGACCGACCGGGAGTGGGCAGATCTCGCCGCCCGGGCGGGCCTCGACATCGTCTCGTCGGTCGCGCCCCTGGTCTCGGCCACGGTCCCGCTGGACTCCTGTCTCTGGGAGCTGGCACCGCGCTGAGCCCCGCCCGCCAACACAGATTCCGCGGAACCGTGGGTGTTCCCCGAGCCGAGAGGATGCCGAAGTGTCCGTACGGATGGTCGAGTCCAAGGATGTGCGACTGTGGAGCGAGGACTTCGGCGACCCCGCCGACCCCGCTCTGCTGCTGGTGATGGGCGGGAACCTGACCGCGATGAGCTGGCCGGCCGAGTTCGTGGAGCTGCTCACGGCCGGCGGGCTCCATGTGATCCGCTACGACCACTGGGGTGTGGGGCGCTCCACCGGCTGGGATCCGGCCGAGCGCCCGTACAGCTATCTCCAACTGGCCGCCGACGCCGTCGCGGTGCTCGACGGATGGGGCGTCGAACGGGCCCATGTCGTCGGTATGTCGATGGGTTCGGTCCTGTGCCAGCTGATCGCACTGGACCACCCGCAGCGGCTGCTCAGCATATCGATGACACACGGCGGGGCACTGGACGTGGACTTCCCCGGCAACATCCGGCGGGCGTTCGCGGGTGAGCCGTCCGCCGACGGCCTCCCGCTGCCGCAGGAGAGGTTCCTGCGGGCGCTGGCCGTCATGAACGAGACGGTGGACGGGGTGGCCGCGGAACTGGACCGGCGGGTGCGCCGGTGGAAGCTGTTCTCCGGGGACCGGGTGGCCTTCGACGAGGCCGAGTACCGGCGGTGGGAACAGCAGGCGATCGACCACTCGGGCTCGCTCACCGAGCCGCAGACACACTACGCGGTGCAGCCGCCGCCCCGTGAGCGCGCCCCCGAGCTGCGCGACGTCCGGGTGCCCGCCCTGGTGGTCCAGGCGATGGAGGACCCGATCGCCCCACCGCCGCACGGCCGCCACCTCGCCGACCAGATCCCGGGCGCGGAGCTGGTGGAGATCGAGGGCATGGGCCACGCGCTGCCGGGTTCGGTGCACGGGCCGCTCGCCGAGGCGATCCTGCGGCACGTGCACCGGTCGCGGTAGGCACTGTGGGCCGGTCACGGTAGGCACTGTGGGCCGGTGGCAGCACCGGCAGCGGCGGTACCACCGGACGGTGACGGCCCGTCACCACGGGGCCGCCCGACCGGGCGCCGAGCCGCGCCGGGCGGCGTCCGCCGCTGTCGGCGGCAGCCCCGTCGGCGGTCGCCTCCAGAACCCCCCGGCCCGCACACGCGCCGCCGCCGGCGCTCGCGCCTGCCTCAGTCCGCCAGGTCGAACCGGGGCTCCTCGGTGC
>NZ_JBSGUP010000518.1:0-5883 GCF_053607985.1 Streptomyces sp. NPDC055078 | reverse complement strand
CGCCGGAACTCCCCGCCGGGGGGCTCGGCGCGGCCCACCGGCTCGTCGAAGGCTGGCTCGTCTCGTACGCCGCCGCCGGCGGTGAGGACATCGACCCGGGCGATCTCGCGGAGGCCGTCGCCGTCGAACTGTGCCCCTCGCTGCCACGCCACGACGTGGACGCCTCCCCGGCCGGAACCGTCGGCGGGCTGCTCGGCGACCACCCCCGGATCGTCCGGGGCTCCCTCACCCTCCGGCTCGATGAATTCCTGGCCAGGACCCGTGACTTCGCCGAGCGGGACGTCCCCGGCTTCCGGGCCTACCAGCGGCTGCGCTCCTCGCTCGTCGCGGCCGAGCGCGCCCGGCTGCGGCTGGACGAGTACCGGCCCCGGGTGATGTCCGCGTTCGTCCGCAACCGGCTGGTGGACGAGGTGTATCTGCCGCTCGTCGGCGACAGCCTCGCCAAACAACTGGGCGCGGCCGGGGACGCCCGGCGCACCGACAACAGCGGGCTGCTGCTGCTCGTCTCACCTCCCGGCTACGGCAAGACCACCCTGGTCGAGTACGTCGCCGACCGCCTCGGGCTCCTTCTCGTCAAGGTCGACGGCCCGGCGCTCGGCGCCGCCACCACCTCGCTCGACCCCGCCGAGGCGCCCGACGCCGCCGCCCGCCGACAGCTTGAGAAGATCCACTTCGCACTGGCGGCGGGCAACAACGTCATGCTCTATGTGGACGACATCCAGCACGTCTCGCCCGAACTGCTCCAGAAGTTCATCCCGCTGTGCGACGCGACCCGGACGCTGGGCGGCCACGATCTGCGCGGCAAACGGTTCGCGGTCTGTATGGCCGGAAACCCGTACACCGAGTCCGGACAGCGCTTCCGGCTGCCCGACATGCTCGCCAACCGGGCCGATGTGTGGAATCTCGGCGATGTGCTGAGCGGCAAGGGGGACGCGTTCGCGCAGAGCTTCGTGGAGAACGCGCTGACCTCCCACCCGGTCCTCGCACCCCTGGCCGGGCGCGAGCGCGCCGACCTCGATCTGCTGGTCCGGCTGGCCGGCGGGGACCCGACCGCCCGCCGCGACCGGCTGGCACACCCCCCTGCCCCGGCCGAACTGGAGCGGATTCTCGCCGTGCTGCGCCATCTGCTGGCCGCCCGTACGACGGTCCTCGCCGTGAACGAGGAGTACATCGCCTCCGCCGGGCAGACCGAGGAGTTCCGGACCGAGCCGCCGTTCCGGCTCCAGGGCTCGTACCGCGATCTGAACCGGATCGCCCAGCGCATCAGCCCGGTGATGAACGACGCCGAACTGGCCGCCGTCGTCGACGACCACTACCGGGGCGAGGCCCAGACCCTCACCACGGGTGCCGAGTCCAATCTGCTGAGATTCGCGGAACTGCGGGGCACGCTGGACCCGGAGCGCGCGGCCCGCTGGGCGGAGATCCGGGCCGCCTACGCCCGTACTGCCGCCGAAGGGAACGCGCTGGGGCGGGCGGTGGCGGCGCTGGGCCTGCTGGCGGACCGGCTCGCGGCCGTGGAGTCGGCGATCGCACGGCGGGGCGGTGAGGACGATGGGCGCGCGCGGGGGCGGGGGCGGTGATGGACGGTGCGGCCGGGGGGTGTGCGCGGGGCGGGGTCCGGCGGGGTCCGGCGGGATGCGCCAGCGAGTCCGCCCGGTGGTATCCGCAGGTGTCCGCAGGTGTCCGGCGGCGGTCACGGCCCCGGACGCGCCCCCTTGCGGGCCACGGCCCCGTACATCGCGACGTCCCGGTCGTCGATCGGGTCCTGGCCTTCGCGCGGGCGCCAGTGGTGCACCTGGGTCAGCCCCGGCTCCACCATCTCCAGCCCGCCGAAGAACGCCTCCGCCTCCTCCCGCTTGCGCAGCCGCATCGGCATCCCCCGGCGCTCGTACTCCTGCGCCACCCTCCCGACCTCATCCGGCGCGAAGTCCGCCGTACCGATCGTCGCCGCCAGGAAGCTCCCCGCCGGGAGCGGCGAGAGCAGCCGCTGCACCAGGATGTGGTCCTCGGGCGGCATGATGAAATGCAGCATCCCGATCACCATCAGCCCCACCGGCTCCCCCAGATCCAGGGTCTCCCTGAACTCCCGTGACTCGGTGATCGCCTCCGGCTCCCGGATGTCCGCGTCGACGTAGGCCGTCCGCCCCTGGGGCGAACTCGTCAGCAGCGACTGGGCGTGCGCCAGCACGATGGGATCGTTGTCCACATAGACGACCGCCGCGTCCGGCCGCTCCGCCTGCACCACCTCGTGCAGGTTCGGCGACGTCGGCAGCCCGGCCCCGATGTCCAGGAACTGCCGTATCCCCGCCTCCCGCGCCAGATACCGCGCGGCCCGGTGCATGAACTCCCGGTTCGCCCTCATGTGCACCGGCAGAGCGGGCCACCCCGCGACCATGGCATCGGCCGCCTCGACATCCACCGGAAAGTGATCGTTTCCGCCGAGGATGTAGTCGTACACCCGGGCCGAATGCGCCTGCGAAGCATCGATCCCGTCTACCGTATGGCCCTCTGACATTCCCCAACTCCCTTTCGGATTCGGTTGTTTGGGGAGTGTAGGGGCCTACGCGGTGGTACGGGGCGGGCGGGTGCGCACGGGGCGGACCGCCGTGTGCGCACGGGGGCGGACCGCTGTGTGCGCACGGCTTCGGGGCGCGTGCTCCCGGCGTACGGGGAGAGCCGTGTACGCCGGGAGAAGCCGAGCGGCCGTCGGTGCGCGGTCGTACGATCTGCCTATGGCTGAGAGACCGACGAAGAAGTGGCGTGCCCGGATCGCGACCGCCCGGACCGGCACCGCCGTCGCGGAGTTGTACACCCCGGAGTTGCTGGCGGCGACGGATGGCGCGCTGGCCGCGTTCGACGCGGAGGTGCTGGCACTCGAAGGGGCGGTGGACGACGGGCGGGTGTTCACGGCCGTCGAGCATGTGGTGATGAAGCTGAACGCGATAAACGCCGAGTACGGGGCGTACCGCACGGCGGAGCGCGAGGACCTGTGCGAGTACATCGACCGGGCTCTGACCGGGCAGGGCGTCGATGTCGCCGCCCTCGCCGCGCGGGCCGGGATCGACCGGTCGGCGGTCACGGACCGGTGGCGGGACTGGTGAGGTGCGGTGGCCGGGGGCCTGATCCGTCGTCATGGATCGGGCCCCCGGGACGACTGCCCAGGGGCCTGTTGCCGGGGTCCCGGCCGACCGGCCGGCCCGTCCTCCGGCCGGACGGCACTGCCCGGATGAGGAGGTCCTCGCGGTCCTCAGATGGGTCGTCCTCGGATGAGGTCGTCCTCAGATGAGGTCGTCCTCAGATGAGGTCCTCGCGGTCCTCGGGGTGGTAGACCGCGAGTGCCCAGATGATGAAGACATCGATCGCGATCATGATGACGGCCCAGACGGGGGCGTACGGAAGGAACATGAACTGGAAGACCAGCCCCAGCGAGGCGAAGAAGATGCCCGTGTAGCGGGCCCAGGGCATGTTCTTCAGGACGCCGTATCCGGTAACGATCAGACAGACGCCGATGATCAGATGGATCCAGCCCCAGCCGGTGAGGTTGATCTTGTAGACGTAGTCGCCGATCCGGCCGTAGACATCGTCCTCGGCGATCGCCGCGATGCCCTGAAGCACCGCGAGCACTCCGTTGCACAGCATCAGGATGCCCGCGAAGACGACCCCACCCACCGCCCAGCCGCTGTTCGGGCCCGTACCGGGGCCGGCGGCGCGCTGCGGCGGCGGAGTCCCGGTCGGCTGTGTTGCGTGGCTCATGGGACCTTCCTTCGTTGGCCCGTACGCCCATCGCGGACGGGGATTCGAGCGTCAGCCCGACTCCGTTCCGCCGCCAGCCGGACGCACCCGTTCGGGTGACGGTGCGGGGCTCTCCGCCGCCAGGAATTCCACGATCGCGAGGGCGAGGAGCAGGGCGAGTGCCAGACCGGCGACGACCCAGCCGGTGGGGTAGCTCCACAGGAGGTAGGCCAGGACGGCGGCGGCCACCAGGAGCCAGGTGATCCAGCGGCGGTGGCGGCGGACGAAGGGGCCCACCGGGCCGGTGCGCAGGCCCGCGTGGTCGGCGGTGGCGCGGGCCGAGCCGATGGCAGTGCCCCAGAGGCGGCGTACGAGGGTGGCGTGGCGGCCGGGGCCGGACAGCCAGGCGGCGAGGGCGATGACCACACCGAGCGTGATCACCATGCGTACGGCCGACCGCAGATAGCGGGTGAGCGCGTCGTACACCGAACCGGCGGCGGGCCGGGAGACCCCTGAGGGCAGCGAGTCGAGATACACCGCCCGGAAGGCCGTCAGCGCGATACCGAGGAGGGCGACGGCGAACGCGACGGCCAGCGCCGAGACGACCAGGGCGCGTCGGCGCCGTACGGCCAGCAGGATGCCGCCCGCGACGAGGACGACGGCGATGACCGGCAGCCAGAACCCGGCGAGCTGGAGGAGCCGGAACCAGGTCTTGAGCTTGCCGATGTCGTCGGAGCGGAGGACGGTGAGACTCGTATGGACCTCGGGGATCTTGCCCGCGACGGTCAGACCGGCGTCCACCAGCCGCTGTTTGACCTGGTCGACGACCGGGCCGAGGTCGATCTGCACGGCGTTGTCGGTCAGCTCGACCGCCCCGCCGCCGCTGCCGGTGAGCGCCTTGTCCACAGCGGCGTGGACCTTGCGGTTGGCCTCGGTCCACAGCTTCTCGAAGGCGTCGGAGGCCGCGACGTCCTGGGCCTTGTCGTGGACGAAGCTCTTGACGGCGCCCTCCAGTGAGCCGCCGAGCCTGCCGAGTGCGTCGGCGAGGCGGGGGCGGTCGGCGGGGGCCACGTCCGACAGCAGGGTGTTGATGTCGATGTGCCGCATCACGGCGTCGGTGACCCGGGTCGCGACGGCGGACTGGATGTCCTGGTCGGAGGCGAGCGGGGCGACCGTGTCGACATAGCGGTCGGTGTCGCCGACCTCGTCCGCCGTCCAGGAGGCGACCAGGCCGAGCGGGGCGAGGACACAGCCGACGACGATCAGCAGGGCGGCGAAGAAGGAGCGCACCCGGTGGTGGGCCCGTCCGCCGGGGAGTCCGGGCGCGGTCGGGGGCCCGGCCCCTGCTCCTGCCCCTGCTCCTGCTCCCGACGCCGCTCCGGTACTCGCCTCCAGGGCGGCGATACGTGCCCGGAGCCGATCAAGTTCGCTCTCGTCCGCCGCCATGGCGCCACCTCCGTGTGCTTCCACAGAAGCCGGGGCCGGACCGCCCGGCGACTCGCGTTGCCCCGTCCGGGTGGGAGAGCACCCGATCGGCACGGCCCACCGGCAGGCCGTCCCGCCCAGCCGCTGTCATGCCGCTGTCATAGGGGCATGCGTGGGACGCGTACACGGTGCGGGCGCCGGACATCCGGCACGGGCCCGGCGGGGGCGCCCGGAGCGGTCCCGGCGGGGCTACCCGGGGTCTGCCGTCTCCGGGCACCCTTGGCGGGGGTGCCCGTGCCCGGGGTGGCCCTGCCCGGGGTGGCCGGAGCGGTCGTGCCCGGGGTACCCGGAGCGGTCGTGGCCGGGGGACCCCGGGGGCGCCGGACATCCGGAGCGGCCCCGGCGGGGGTGCCTGGGGTGCCCCCGGCACCCGGAGCGGTCGCGTCCGGGGCGCCCGGGCCATCCGGAGTCACCCCGCCAGGGCTGACCCGACCATCCGGAGGACCCCGAGTGCCCGGGGCACCTGGGGCCGGAGCCGGGGCGGCCCGGGGAGCCGGGGCGGCACCCGGAGGCCGGGCAGCCCAGGCGGCGGCCCGGCCGGGACCTCCAGGTCCACGGCAGCGCCCGCCTGGCCCAGTCGCTGCTGGCCGCGGGCCTGGTCGACGAACTCCGCCTGGCCATCGCCCCGGTCGTGGTGGGCGAGGGCCGCCGCCTGTTCCCGGACGG